>JAEXGP010000127.1 GCA_023450775.1 Actinomycetes bacterium
GGTGCGCACGGGCGAGCTCGTGGTCGACCTGCCGGAGCGCCTGTTCCTCTTCGGGCTGAGCACGTTGCCGCCCGACGTCGGGCCGTTGCTCGGCGCCCTCTCGGAGCACCGGGACGTGCACGGTCTGCTCCTCACGCCGTCGGTCGGGGTGGCCCGGGCGCTGACGGCGCAGGTCGCCCGCTCGATGCCCCGATCCCGCGGCACCCGCGCTGCGCCCACCCTGGCCCGCCGCGACCACGACCTCGCCGCCGCCGTGCACCACCCGCTGCTGCGGTCGTGGGGCGCTCCCAGCCGGGAGACCGCCGCGCTCCTCGGCGCGTTCCGGGTCCCGATCGAGGTCGTCGGCGGCATCGACCACCAGCCCTCGCTCGTCGACGAGGTGCCCCAGGTCCCCGATGCCACCACCGTCCTCGGTCGGCTCCAGGCGGACCTCCGGCGCGATCGGCCGCTGCCCGGCGCAGCCGACGGCACCGGGGTGGAGCGGCCCGACCCGCACCGGCTCCAGGACGACGACCGCAGCATCCAGGTCCACTCCTGCACCGGCACCGGTCGGCAGGTCGAGGCCCTGCGCGATGCCGTGCTCCACCTGCTCGCCCAGGACCCGACCCTCACCGAGGGCGACATCGCCGTGCTGTGCCCCCGCGTCGAGGAGCTGGCCCCGGTCATCCAGGCGGTGCTCGGCCCGTCGGCCGACGACCTGGACGGGGACGGCGGAACGTCGCACCGCGCGCCGGCGCTCCGCTACCGCATCACCGACCGCAGCACCCGCAGCGAGGTGCCGCTGCTCGGCGCGCTCGGTGCGCTCGTCGACCTGCTGCCCGGGCGGTTCGGGGCGTCCGAGGTCGCCGACTTCCTGGGCCTCGGGCCGGTCCGCGACCGGTTCCGCCTGAGCGCCGAGGACCTCAGCCGGCTGGACGAGTGGGTCGAGGAGGCGAACGTGCGCTGGGGCCTCGACGGCGAGCACCGCGCTCGTTGGGGTCTCCCCGACGACTTCCTCGCCAACTCGTGGGAGGCCGGTCTCGACCGGTTGCTCGTCAGCACCGCCGTGCGCCCCGACGGCCCCGTGCTGGCGGTCGGGGGTATCGCACCCTTCGTGGTGGGCGACGGCGCGGTCGTCCCGGCGGCGCGGGTGGCCGACGCGGTGCGGACGCTGGCCGACATCCGCGAACGGGCGCAGGGCAGCCGCACGATCGACGAGTGGTGCGAGCTGCTCGCCGAGTCCATCGAGCGGCTGTGCTCCCTGCCGCCGTCCGAGTCGTGGCAGCGGCGCCGGCTCGACCGCGTGCTGTCCGAGCTGCTCGAGTCGTCCCGCGCCGACGACGAGGCGGCACCCTCGCCGGTGCTGCTGACGCTGGCCGACGTCCGGCGGCTGCTGTCGGACCGGCTCGCCGGCGAACCCGCCCGGGCGGCCTTCGGCACCGGTGCGGTCACGTTCTGCTCGCTCTCACCGCTGCGGTCGGTGCCGCACAAGGTCGTGTGCGTGCTGGGCCTGGACCAGGACGCGCTGCCCCGGGGGGTCACCAGCGGCGACGACCTGCTGGCGCTCGCCCCGGCGCTCGGCGACCGGGACCCTCGGGCCGAGGCGCGTCAGCTGCTGCTGGAAGCGGTGCTGTCCGCGCAGCAGTCGCTCGTGATCACCTGCGGCGGGGCCGACGTCCGCACCAACGCCCCCATCCCGCCCGCCGTCGTCCTGGACGAGCTGTGGGACTGCCTGGCCGCCACATGCGGACTCACCGTCGCCGACGTCCAGCGGCAGCTCCGGGTCGAGCACCCGCGCCAGCCGTTCGACCGGCGGAACTTCGTTCCCGGCGGGTTGGTCACGACCGGCGGCGACGTGCCCTGGAGCTTCGACCCGGCCGCGCTCGACGGCGCCCACGCCCTGCTCGGCCGCCACGGCGACCCGTCGCCGCCCGTGCTCCTGCCCGAACCGCTCCCGGAGCCCGACGACCCGGTCCCGGTCGGGGTGCGCAGCCTCGACGAGCTCGGCGCCTTCCTGCGTGACCCCGTCGGCACGTTCCTGACCCGCCGGCTCCAGGTGCGGCTGCCCGAGGTGGCCGAGACGCCGTCCGACGACCTGCCGGTCAAGCTCGACCCCCTGGCCAACTGGCGCATCGGTCACGCGCTGATGGAGGCGGACCGCGCGGAGGATCCCCGGGCCGAGGTCCACCGCCTGCTCCGGGCCAGCGGCGCCCTCCCGCCCGGCACCCTCGGCGAGAACCTGCTCGCAGAGGCCGAGGAGGCCGTGCTCGCGTTCCGGACGGCGACGGAATCGCTCGACGTCGGACTCGTGCACGACGAGCGCCTCGACGTCGACGCCGAGCTGCCCGACCGCACCCTGCTCCGCGGCACGATCGACCTCCACCGCCGCCCAGGGGCGACGCCCGGTCCGCTCGTCGTGCGGTTCTCGCGCACGAAGCCGCACCACGTGCTCGTGCTCGCCGCGCACCTGCTCACCCTGACCGTCGCTCGGCCCGACGAGCCCTGGCGCGCGGTGTCGGTGCACCGCTCCGAGAACGGCAACAAGACGGCGATCCACGAGTTGAGGGTCCGGGGAGAGGACGCCGACGAGCGACGGTCGGTCGCGCTCGGCGCGCTCGGTGCCCTCGTCGAGCTCTGGGATCTCGGGCGCCGGGTGGCACTGCCGCTCTTCGACGCCACGTCGTGCGAGCTCGCGCACGACGGCTGGGGCCGCGCGGCCGCGCCGTGGGACGGCGGGCAACGGCCGGAGGGGGACAAGGCCGCGGTGCGGATGGCCTTCGGTGCCCGCACGATCGACGAGCTGCGGGAACTGCGGGTCGCGGGCGAGGACCCGCAGGCGTGGGCCCGGCGGCTGTGGGAACCGGTGACCGGGGCGGTCGTCGACGACGGGGAGTCGGTGTGGTGAGCGCTCGGAGCGGGGAGGCCCCCGAGCACGGCGTCGACGGACCGCTGCCCGGGCCCGGTCGACACCTCATCGAGGCGTCGGCCGGCACCGGCAAGACGTTCACACTTGCGGCGCTGGCGACCCGGCTGGTGGCCGAGGACGTCGCATCGATCGACCAGCTGCTCGTCGTGACGTTCACCAGGGCCGCGGCGGCCGAGCTGCGAGACCGCATCCGACGTCGCCTGACCGACGCGGTCGCGGCGCTGAGCGGGTCCGTCGACGACGACCCGGTCCATCTCGCCCTCTCCGCCGGCTCCGAGGACGATGTCCACCGGCGTCGCGAGCGGCTGGCCCGGGCGGTCGCGGAGTTCGACACCGCGACCATCACGACGATCCACGGGTTCTGCCAGCAGGTGCTCCAGTCGCTCGGTGCCACCTCGGGCCACAACCCCGACGCGGTCCTGGTGCAGGACACCGACGACCTGGTCCACGGTGCGTGCGCGGACGTGATGACGGCGGCGGCGCTCGCAGAGGACACGCCGCTCAAGCCCGACAAGCTCGTCCAGCTCGTGCGGACGGTCCTCAACAACCCGGGCGTGCAGGTGGTCGCGGACTCGGGCGAATCCGGCGACGACACCTGCCGCGACCTCGTCGAGCGCGCCGTCGCCGAGGTGCGGGACCGCCTCGGGTCGACCGGCACGCTGTCCTACGACGGCATGCTCGAGGCGGTCCGGGACGCGCTCGTCGCGCATCCCGACGCCGCGGCTCGAGTCGCACAGCAGTTCCCGGTCGCGCTCGTCGACGAGTTCCAGGACACCGACCCGGTGCAGTGGCAGATCCTCCGGGCCGTCTACTCGCCGACCGACGAAGGCCCTCGCCCCGGTACGCGCCTCGTGCTGGTGGGCGACCCCAAGCAGGCGATCTACGCCTTCCGTGGCGGCGACATCCACACGTACCTCGCCGCGGCCGAGGGGTCGGCCCGCAGCACGCTCGGCGTCAACCGCCGCACGGACGGCGCGCTGCTCGATGCTCTCAACGCGATGTGCGACGGGTGGACGCTCGGCGACGACCGGATCGAGTACCTGCGGGTCCGGCCGGCCGAGGCCAACGCGCACCGCCGGCTCGTGGACGCCGACGGTCGTCCGCTGCCCGCGCTCCAGGTCCGGTGCGCGGCGCGCGGTCTCGAGCAGAAGTTCACGAAGAACGGCAAGTCGTCGATCGCCGCGGATCCGGCACGGTGGACGTGCACCGACGACGTGGTGCGGGCGATCGTGGAGCTGCTCGACGACGGCACACGGCTGCCGTGCCCCGACGAGCACCCCGAGGCCGACGGTCCCGAAGGTGCCCGGACCCGGCCGCTGCGGGCCGACGACATCGCCGTCCTCGTCCACGCCAACCGTTGGGCGCAGCCGGTCCAGCGCGGGCTGGTCCGTGCGGGGGTGCCGGCGGTGGTCACCGGGGCCAGCTCGGTGGCGGATTCGCCGGCCGCCGACCAGTGGCGGATCCTGCTCGACGCCCTCGCCCGCCCGTCGGACCCCACTCGGGCGCGCGCCGTCGCGCTGTCGTGGTTCGGTGACCGTGACCCGGCGTGGGTCGCGGCGAGCGCGACCGACGGCCTCGACGACATCCGCCTGGCGGAGCTGCAGGCCCAGCTGGACGCGTGGTCGGTGCTGCTGCGCACCGACGGTGTGGCCGCCCTGTTGTCGGCACTGCGCACCGACGTACGACTGGCCGCCCGCGTGCTGGAGCTCCCCGAGGGCGAACGGGACCTGACCGACCTCGAGCACCTCGGCGAGCTCCTGCACCGCGCCACCGCCGGGCGTCCCGTGGGTCCGGAGTCGGTGCGGTCGGTGCTCGACGAGATGGCGAAGGGCGGGGCCGAGGACGATCCCGAAGCGATCAAGCGCCGCATCGACACCGACGCCCCCGCCGTGCGGATCATGACGCTGCACGCCGCCAAGGGCCTGGAGTTCCCCGTCGTCTGCTGCCCGTCGCTCTGGAACCAGTCGGTGACGGTGAACCAGCGGCTGTACCACGACGCCGAGCGCGGCCGACTCCTCGACGTCTCGAAGGAGACCAGGTCGGTGCCCACGGCCGACGCGGCCGCCCGAGCCGAGGTCGCCGGACAGAACCAGCGCCTCGCCTACGTCGGCATGACGCGGGCCGTGCATCGGCTCGTCGTCTGGTGGGCGGCCACCTCGGGCGCCCAGAAGTGCGCCGTGGCGCCGCTGCTGTTCGGGAACGACGGCCCTTCGGTCGTGGCGGACGACCACCCGGACCAGCTCCGGGACCGGCTGGAGGATCTCGGTCTGCACGGCCTCGCCACGGTCGTCGAGG
>JAEXGP010000061.1 GCA_023450775.1 Actinomycetes bacterium
TCAACGCGGTCGAGGTCGAGCTCATCGACGAGGCCATCGGCCGGGTGCTGGCCGCGATCGACGCCCGGGGGTGGACCGACGACCTGGACGTGGTGATCACCACCGACCACGGCGAGCTGCAGGGCGATTTCGGCCTGCTGTTCAAGGGCCCCTACCACGTTGACGGCCTCATGCGGCTGCCGCTGATCTGGCGTCCGGCGCCGTCGGCCGACGTCACGCCGGCCACGGTCACCGCTCCGGTGGGCCTCATCGACCTCGCACCGACGTTCGCGACGATCGCCGGGCTGGAGCCGCAGGACTGGATGCAGGGCTCGGCCCTGCCGGTCGACGACGCGGACGCCGCGGCCCGGGGCATCGACGCCCAGCTGACCTCCTGGGACAGCGAGCTGAACGGCGTGGCCGTGTACGTCCGCACGATCACGCGCGACGGCTGGGTCTGCACCGCCTACCTGCCGGGCGCGGTCCACGACGGGACCGAGGGCGAGCTCTACTCGCTCGCGGACGATCCGCTGCAGCGCGTCAACCGCTGGGACGATCCGGCGTGCCGCTCGGTGCGCGACGACCTGCTGGCGGACCTGTGGGACCGCCAACCCCCGGTCAGGGAACCCCGTCTGGAGCTGCAGGCGCCGGTCTGAGGACGGCGCCACCGCCGCCACCGCCGATTCTCATGACCGGGAGCACGCCCTGGCGCAGTTCCCGGTGGTCAGAAACGTGACCGGGGTGCCGACGGAGGCTCAGCCGAGGAGCTTGGCCTTCTGGGCGGCGAACTCCTCCTCGGTGAGGATGCCCTGGGCCTTCAGCTCACCGAGCTGCTTCAGCTGTTCGATCACGTCGCCCTGACCCGCGGCGGGAGCCGGGGCCGGCGCGGGCGCCGGCGCCTGCTGCGGCGCCATCTGCTGCTCGTAGGCCTGCTCGCGCTGCGCGTAGATGTTGGCGTCGCGGTCCGCGTACTTCTCGGCCTGGCGGCGCTGGACCCGGCCGCTCACCGCGGTGGCGGTTCCGGCGATGACGGCGGTGCGGGCGACGCCCCTGATCAGTCCTGGCATGGTGCTCTCCTCGTGCTCGTGCGTGTGGTGTCGGTCGTCCGGGTCAGGCCTCGAGGGCGTCGAGCGCCTCGATGACATCTGCGGCGGGGATGCGGGCGGAGGCCACGACCTCGCCGCCGGCCCGGTAGGCGGCCGAGACGAAGCGGGCCGCCCAGGTGTTCTCGAACATGATCAACGCGGCGACCGTCCCCGGCTCGAGCGCGTCGGCCGCCGCTGCCAGGTCCTCGTCGCCGAGCAGGCCCGACCGGGCGCCGGCGAAGGCCGTGAACGAACCGTCGAGCTCGTCCAGCTCGATGCCGGAGAACGAACCGTCGGCCTCCTTGCGCACCGCGACCAGATCGAACAGGGCGATGGTCCCCGAGTCGATCAGCGCGGCCAGCTCGGCTGCGGTCTCGTCCAACGGCACGTCGCCGGGGAACTCGAACAGGACGAAGTCGATCGGACCGTGGACGTCGTTGTCGCTCATGTGCTCCGGGCCTCCTCTGCCGGTACGCCCGAGGGCGGTGGTCGGGAGGCGCCGTCGGCACCCGGTCCGGGTGAACCGGTCCTCCCATGGGAAAGGTAGCCCCGCCGGACGGGTCGCGAGTCGCGATGACGGGTCCGGGCGCGGAACGGCCGCCGGACCCGCGGATGCGGATGCCGGCGGCCGTCCGACGGCTGGAGAGGGCTCAGGCCTCGCCGTGCAGGTGCTGCTGGATCTCGGCCTCGGCCTCGGCGCTCAGCGACGTCTTGATGACGTTGCCGCCGAACTTGGAGAGGCCGTCGAGCGCCTTGTCGGTGGTCATCTGCTCCACGATCATGAACAGCGCGGAGGTGCCGGGCTGCAGGGCGGCGCGGACCTGGTCCTGGAAGTCCTTGCTGATCGAGTCCTTGGCGAGCTTGCCGCCCAGCGCGCCGAACGCGGCGCCCATGGCCAGGCCGAAGATCGGCACGAAGAAGAGGATGCCGAAGAGCAGCCCCCAGAACATGCCCCAGGTGGCGCCGGCGCCGACCTCGTGCTGGTTGGTGATGGTCTTGAACTTCCCGTCCTCACCGCGGACGATGGCGGCGACGGCATCGGGCTGGATGACGAGCTCGGAGGCGAGGACACCCACCTCGTCCATGGCGGACAGGGCGGTGGTGGTGTCGTCGTAACCGATGGCGATCAGGTCTGGCACTTGAGGTCTCCTCGTTGGAACGATGCGTCGGACCCGTCGGGCTCGACGGGTCCGACGATATCGCCGGGGATCGCGTTCGCGACCGCCGTCGCGGGGCCTCGTCCGATCAGACCGGAGCGCCCGCCGTGGCCGCCGCCATCGCCGCCTGGATCTGCTCCAGGAGCTCCTGTCCGGGCTGCGGCGGGACCGAGTCGTTCGGCAGCCGCAGCAGCATCTCGGTGGCCATCGCCAGGTCGCTCGCCTCGATGGTGGGGCCGTGGGTGCCGGCGATCGACGACAGCGGGAGGTCGGTGACGCGGCGGCACTCGGTCGCGTACCGGTCCCGGTCGACGAGCGACACCCAGGGGCTGTTCCACGAGTTGAACGAGATGAAGCCGTCCCGCCACGCGTCGGGGTCGAGGTCCTCCACGAACGCGGTGCTGATCGGGACCGGCGTGGCGAAGCAGTCCGATGCCCAGTACACGCCGGTGCGGGGATCGAACAGACCGCGGGTCGTCGGCGAGTCGTAGAGGGGCGGACGGATCGCGGTGAGGACGCGGTCGCCGACGTCGAGGGACTCGCCGTCGCCGAGCCAACGCCATCGCGTCGGCGGGACGTGGAGCACGCCGACGAGCCGCTGGGTCATGAACCACGACGTGATCAGCGTGGCGTTCGGACAGAGGTCCATGACCGCGTCGACGTTGCCGTAGTGGTCCACGTCGTCGTGGGAGAGGAAGACCCAGCGGACGTCCAGCGGGTCGACCAGGCCGAAGAGGTCCTCCAGGTACCGGTCGCGGTTCATCGGGACGCCGGTGTCCACGACGACGGGTTGGGCGCTGCGGATCACCATCGAGTTCATGTGCACCGCGAGCGGTCCGTCGGCGACGGCGTCCTGGATCACGAACGTGTCGGGCGCGATCTCCACCGGCGCGTGGTGGGGGCGTTCCGGTGCAGGGACCGGGGGTGCAGGGGTGTGGTCGGTGTCGTGCATGCCACCACGGTGCGGGCGGCGGACGCCGTCGCGACATCCCGTGGGCCCGTGGACCTGGCGGCCGTCGCAGCGGGGTCCACTCCCCTCCCACACATGTGGGGTGTTCAACGGCGCCCCGGACGGCGATCATGGACGGCCATGACCAGCACGCTCACCTTCGACCGGGTCCGCAGCGACGTCGACGTCCTGTCACGGGCCGGCCTCGACGTGGGCACCTTCATGGCCGAGGTGGCCGAGTCGGTCCGGCGAGCGGTCCCCCACGTCGCCACCTGCATGGCCACCTGCGACCCGGCGACGAACATGGTGACGAGCGTGTTCAAGTTCGGCGACCTCTACGGCAAGGACGACCAGGACCACCTGTGGGGCCTGATCGAGTACGGCGTCGACGACCCGACGAGCTTCACCGCGATGCTGCACGCCGACGTCCCGGCCGTGGGCATGCACCAGGCGACCGGCGGCGAGGTCGACTCGATCCAGCGGATCGAGCAGCTGATCACCCCGCACTACGGCTACGCCGACGAGCTCCGGCTCGTCGGCAAGGCGGGCGACGAGGGCTGGGGCGGCATCGCGATCTTCCGCGGTCCCGACGACGAGCCGTTCAGCCCGGTCGAGATCGAGTTCATGTCGTCGCTGTCGACCGCGTACGCGGCCGGCCTGCGCACGGGCATCCTCGCTCGCCACAGCGGTCCCGGCGGTGCCGTCGGCCTGCAGGGCCCCACCGTGCTCGTGGTCGGATCGGACGATCAGATCCGCCAGATGTCGGCGGGTGCCGAGGACGTGCTGTCCGACCTGTCCAACCGGCCCAACATGGCCACGGCGTCGTCGATCCTGGGCTCGCTGGTCGCCGGGGCCCGCCGCTACTCCGCGGGCGTGGCCGCCACGCCGCCTCGGGCCCGGGTGCGCATGAGCGACGGGCGGTGGCTCGTGCTGCACGCCTCGCCGCTCACGAGCGCGGACGGCACCGGCGGCGACGTGGTGATCACGATCGAGGAGGCCCGGCCGCCGGAGATCGTCCCGCTGGTCGTGGCCGCGTTCGGGCTCACCGCGCGGGAGCGCGACGTGGTGCAGCTGGTCCTGCAGGGCGAGGGCACCAAGGAGATCGCCACCGCGCTGCACATGTCCCGCTACACCGTGCAGGACCACCTCAAGTCGATCTTCGACAAGGCCGACGTCCGCAGCCGCCGGGAGCTCGTGGCGCGGATCTACTTCGACCAGTACGCCGAGCGGATGGGCCACGAGCTGGCCCCGTCGGGCTGGTTCCGCCCCGCGGCGCCGCTCGTCTGAGCGATCTGAGCGGTCTGAGCGGTCAGAGCACCACGACCGAGCGGAGCACCTCGCCGCGCTCCATCTTGTGGAACGCCTCCTCGACGTCCTCGAGTGAGATCGTCTCGGACACGAAGCCCTTCAGGTTCAGGCGGTCCTGCAGGTAGAGGTCGATCAGCATCGGGAAGTCCCGCTCGGGCAGGCAGTCGCCGTACCACGACGACTTGAGCGCGCCGCCCCGGCCGAACACCTCCAGGTACGGCAGCTCGATCTTCATGTCGGGCCGCGGCACGCCGACCAGCACGACCGTGCCGGCCAGGTCGCGGGCGTAGAAGGCCTGCTCGTAGGTCTGGGGCAGGCCGATGGCCTCGATGACCACGTCGGCGCCGAAGCCGCCGGTGGCCGCGCGGATGGCCTCGACCGGGTCCTCCTTGGTGGAGTTCACCGTGTGCGTCGCCCCGAACTGCCGGGCCTGCTCGAGCTTCCGGTCGTCGATGTCGACCGCCACGATCGTGGTCGCGCCGGCGACTCGGGCGCCTTCGATGGCCGCGTCGCCGACGCCGCCGCAGCCGAAGACCGCGACGGTGTCACCACGGCCCACGCCACCGGTGTTCATCGCAGCGCCCAGACCGGCCATGACGCCGCAGCCGAGCAG
>JAEXGP010000166.1 GCA_023450775.1 Actinomycetes bacterium
CCGATCCCCTGCGAGCGCCGAGCGGGCGTCCCGGCCTCGTCGCCGGGCATCGGCGAACTCGTCGGCCGGGGCGCCGATCGGGCTGGCCGCCCCGCCGTCGGGCGCGTCCGGCCGGCGTCCGGGAGCGGAGGAGTGCCGATCGATCACGGCGGAGAGGGCGTCGGAGACGGCGAGGTCACGGGAATGAGAACAGTGCGCGAACGGGGGGTCCCCGATGGGGACCGGACACCGCCGAACGGTATGGTGAGTCCATGTTCAGCGGCAACGAATGGCTGATCGTCGTGATCATCGCCCTCGTCATCTTCGGCGGATCGCAGCTCCCCAAGCTCGCCCGCAACATCGGTTCGGCCCAGAAGGAGTTCAAGAAGGGCCTGGCCGAGGGTGCTGCGGACGACGACGACGCCGGCGACACGAAGAAGTCCGCCTGACGCAGGACGGCCGCCCCGGAGGGCGGCCGTCGAGCGAGGGGTTCAGGGCCTCCGATGAGGAGGCGAACGACGGGACAGGGCCTCTCAGCTCACCCCGGCCGGGCGGCGCGCACTGCGTGCCTTGAGGATGCGACGTCGCTCACGCTCGCTGGTGCCACCCCACACGCCGTGGTCGATCCTGTTGTCCAGGGCGTACTCCAGGCACTCGGCCTTCATGGGGCAGTCGGCACAGACTCGCTTGGCGACCTCCACACCCACGCCGTCCGACGGGAAGAAGAGGCTCGGGGGCTTGTCGGCGCAGTTGCCCTGCGCCATCCATTCGGTGTCGAGTACCGGATCCATACGAGGAGTCTGACGCCAGGGACCCCCCGTTTGTTCCGGACATCCCGGAGCCGCTGAAAGCCTGCTCAGTGCGCTGGGACATGCGTCACGACCCCGGCCGCTCGCTCCGGGCCGCTGCGGCCCATACTCGGGGGATGACGGCGCAGCCCCAGGACCCCGCCGGCGCCGCGCCATCGCAGCGCCCTGAGCCTTCCGACGCCGCGCCCGCCGGCCCTCCGGTCGCCGAGACCGTGCGCCCGCCGAGCGATCCGTGGGCACCGCCGGACCCGCTCCCGGGTGCATCCGCAGGCACCCGCCCGATGGGACCCGGCCCGTCCGACGTGACAACGCGAACCCCGACGGTCGGCTCGCCGGGGCCGTCCGGACCGCCGTCCCACGGTGCCGGGCCGCCGTCGTACGGAGCGGGACCGCCGTCCTACGGTGCTGCGCCCCCCTTGGCGGGCACCGGGCCTGCCGCTTCGCCTGTGCCCGCACCCCGGCCTGCCCGAGGTCACACGCTGCGCACCGTGCTGCTCAGCGCGCTCGTCGGGGCGATCGTCGCCGGCGTCGCCACCGCCGCCGCGCTGTGGGACCGCACCGGCACGAACGATGCCGCAGCTCCTCCCCGGGACGAGGGACGGCCGGCGGTCACGATCGCCGGTGACCCGCTCGAGATCCACGCCCTGCTCCAGAAGGTCCGCCCGTCGGTGGTGTCGATCCACACCGGCGTCCGCGGCGGCGAGGCGGCCGGGTCGGGCATCGTGCTCACCGACGACGGGATCGTCCTCACCAACGCGCACGTGGTCGCCGGCGCGCAGACCATCGAGCTGGACCTGGCGGACGGTCGGACGGCCGAGGCCCGGTTGCTCGGTTCGGTGCCGTCCGCGGACGTCGCGGTGCTCCAGGCCGAGGGCCTGACCCAGCCGGTCACCCCGGCCGAGCTCGGCAGCTCCGACTCGCTGCAGGTGGGCGACACGGTGGTCGCCATCGGCAACGCCCTGAACCTGGGCGAGGCCCCCAGCGTGACCACCGGCATCGTCAGCGCCCTGAGCCGCTCGATCGTCACGCCCGACGGCGGGTCGCTCGACAACCTCATCCAGACCGATGCCGCCATCAACCCGGGCAACAGCGGCGGGCCGCTGGTCAACGCCAACGGCCAGGTGGTGGGCGTGAACACCGCGATCCTTGCCGACGCGCAGAACATCGGCTTCGCCCTGGCGATCGACGAGATCCGCTCGATCGTCGACGACCTGAAGGCCGGGCGACCGGCCAAGCAGGTGCGGCCGCTGCTCGGCGTCGAGACCGTGGACGTCAGCTCGATCGACGCCACGATCCGCAGCCGCTTCGGCGTGACGTCCACCTCGGGCGCGTTCGTGCAGACCGTGAACCCGGGCACCGGTGCCGCCACGGCGGGCCTGCAGCAAGGCGACGTGATCACGTCGGTCGACGGCAAGCGCGTCCGCACCGCCTCGGACGTCGGCACGGCCGTGCGGGCCAAGGACCCGGGCGACTCGGTGCGCATCGTGTGGGAGCGCGACGGCACCGAGATGGACGGCACCGCCACGCTCGGCTCCCGCTGAGCCGCCCGCCCAGCCGCCGGCGGCCACGCCCCGACACGGCCGGTTCCGGGTCGGGCCGGTAGGATCGACGCCCATGTCCGACACCTACGCCCCCGAGACCGACGAGCCCATCGAGTGGGTGGCCGCCGCCACGATCGTCTACCTCGGCCCGGTCGCGCCCCACTGGGAGATCCGCGGCGACCACGGCGACACGCAGCTCATCGACGACTTCCGCTCCCGGGTGAACGCCCGGCTCATGCTGCTCCCCCCGCACGACCCGCAGTTCAAGCGCAACAAGGAGCGCGTGGCCCGCGACGCCGAGCGCGAGCTGATCGAGCTCACCTGGGACCTCGGCGACGACGACGACCGCTGAGGTCGACCGTCCCCGACCCCCGGCGCGTCGACTGACCGCGGCGCCGCCCCGACCAGCACGTCGACCACGGCCCCGGGACAGGCTTCGCGGACCCCTCCGGCCGATAGCCTGAGGCCATGACGGACCCGGTGGAAGAGCGCTCGCCCTACCTCAACCGGGAGCTGTCCTGGTTGGACTTCAACGCCCGGGTCCTGGCGCTGGCCGACGACGACGCCACGCCGCTGCTCGAGCGGGTGAAGTTCCTCGCGATCTTCAGCCAGAACCTGGACGAGTTCTTCCAGGTCCGGGTGGCCGGGCTCAAGGACCGCGTCGCGGCCGGCGTGACCCGGCGCAGCCCCGACGGCATGAGCGCCGCGGAGCAGCTCGAGGCCATCAACTCGCGCACCGCCGAGCTGGTCGAGCGGGCCGACGAGATCTTCCTGGGCCCCATCTGCTCGTCGCTCGCGGACGAGGGCATCGTCTTCTCCACCTGGGACGAGCTGGACGACGACGACCGCGAGTGGGCCACCGTCGAGTTCCGCAACCGGATCTTCCCGGTGCTGACCCCGCTCGCCGTCGACCCCGGTCACCCGTTCCCGTACATCTCGAGCCTGTCTCTCAACCTCGGCGTGATCGTCCGGGACCCCACCACGGACCAGCGCCGCTTCGCCCGGGTCAAGGTCCCGTCGCTGCTGCCCCGCTTCGTCGTCATGCCCGACGGCGAGCGGTTCGTGCCCCTGGAGCAGGTCATCGCCCATCATCTGGACGAGCTGTTCCCCGGCATGGAGGTGCTCGACCACGTGGCGTTCCGCGTCACGCGCAACGCTGACCTCACGGTCGAGGAGGAGGAGGCCGACGACCTCCTGGCCGCCATCGAGATGGAGCTGCGCCGGCGCCGCTTCGGCAAGGCCGTGCGCCTGCAGGTGGAGGACGACATCTCGGCCGAGGCGCTCGAGCTGATCCGCGACGAGCTCGAGCTCACCGACGACGACGTGACCGCGCACTCGGCCCCGCTCGACCTGGGCGGGCTGTTCGCCGTGGCCGACGTGGACCGGCCCGACCTCAAGTACCCCGAGTTCGTCCCGGTGACCCAGCACCGGCTGGCCACCAACGAGGACGAGGAGCCCCCCGACATCTTCGCCGTCATGCGCGACGGCGACGTGATGGTCCATCACCCGTACGACAGCTTCTCCACCTCGGTCGAGGAGTTCATCCGCCAGGCGGCCCGGGACCCGAAGGTCCTCACGATCAAGCTCACGCTGTACCGCACGTCGGGTGACAGCCCCATCGTCGCCGCGCTCATCAAGGCGGCCGAGATGGGCAAGCAGGTCGTCGCACTGGTCGAGCTGAAGGCCCGCTTCGACGAGGAGCGCAACATCGAGTGGGCCCGGCGGCTGGAGCAGGCCGGTGTGCACGTCGTGTACGGCCTGGTCGGGCTCAAGACCCACACCAAGACCTGCCTGGTCGTCCGCGACGAGGGCGAGAGCGTCAACCGCTACTGCCACATCGGCACCGGCAACTACAACTCCAAGACCGCCCGCCTGTACGAGGACGTCGGGCTGCTCACTGCGGATCCCGACCTGGGTGCGGACCTCACGCAGCTGTTCAACTACCTGACCGGCTACGCCCGGGACGTGCACTACGCCAAGCTCCTGGTGGCGCCGCACACGCTGCGCAACGGGCTCGTGCGCTTCATCCGCAACGAGCGGTCGGCGGCGCCGGGCACCGGCCACATCATCATGAAGATGAACAGCCTGGTGGACGCCGACATGATCGACGAGCTCTACGCGGCGTCCCAGGACGGCGTGCGGATCGAGCTGATCATCCGCGGCATCTCCTGCATCCGTCCCGGCGTGCCCGGCCTGTCCGAGAACATCACCGTGCGCTCGATCGTCGGCCGATACCTGGAGCACTCGCGCATCTACCGGTTCGCCAACGGGCGGGGCCCCGGCCAGGAGCTGCACTTCATCGGCTCCGCCGACCTGATGCCGCGCAACCTCGACCGGCGCGTCGAGGCCGTCGTGCCGGTGCGCTCGCCCGAGCTGCGCGTGCGCATGGACGAGGTGCTGGCGGTCGCGCTGGCGGACGACACGCTGGCATGGGAGCAGCACGACGACCGCTGGACCCACGTCGAGCGGCGCAACACGGTCGAGACCCACCTGGAGCAGCAGGAGCACGCGCTCAAGCGGGCCACGGTCGGGCGCCGGTGAGCGACGAGGCGGGCTGACGTGTCCACGACGACCCGTCCGGTCGTGCGGGCGGCGGGCGGCGTGGTGTGGAGGAAGCGACGGGGCGAGGTGGAGGTGCTGGTCGTCCACCGGCCGGCACCCCGGGACGACTGGTCGCTGCCCAAGGGCAAGCTCGAGCACGGCGAACGCCATCGCGACGCCGCGCTGCGGGAGGTGTGGGAGGAGACCGGCATGCGCTGCACGTTGGGCGAGCGTCTCACCGAGATCCGCTACGACACGCCCAAGGGCGAGGACAAGCGCGTCCGCTGGTGGGCGATGACCGTCGACCGTGACGACGGCTTCACGCCCAACCGGGAGATCGACGACCGGCGGTGGGTGCCGGTGTCCGAGCTCGACCGGCGCCTGACCTGGGACAGCGACCGGGACCTCATCCGCCTGTTCCTGGACCGCGACCTCGCACGCTGACGGCAGCGCGCCGATCGCCCCCGATCGGGGTGCACGGAACCTTCAGTCGCGGTTCACCTGTCGTTCACCTGACGCCCGCCTGTCGTCCACCCCGGCTCCCTACGTTGCGCACACGTGGCCACGGGGCCACCAGGTGGCGACGATGCCACCGTCGTCCGGATGACCTCCGAGGAGGCAGTTGCATGTTGCAGAAGGGCCGGTTCGCCTGGCTGATGGCGTTGCTCCTGGCGGTGGGCCTGGTGGCCGCCGCGTGCGGTGACGACAAGGACCCGAGCCCGTCGTCGAGCGACGGCTCCAGCACGACGGAGGCCGACGGCCCCGCCGCTCCCACCGACGCCGACATCGAGGCCCTGACGGCCAAGATCTCCGGCGGTGGCGCCAGCTTCCCCGACGCCTTCTACCAGGCGGTCAACTCCGACTTCGACAAGATCGCCGGCTCCGAGCTGGTGACCTACGCCAAGAGCGGCTCGTCCGACGGTCGCAAGCAGCTCGCCTCCGGCACGCTCGACTTCGCCGGCAGCGACTCGCTCCCCAAGCCGGAGGAGACGTTCCCGTCGAAGGTCCTGTTCTTCCCGACCGTCGCCGCTCCGATCACGGTCAGCTACCACCTCGACGGAGTCGACGAGCTGCGGCTCAGCCCCGACACCGTCGCCAAGATCTTCCAGGCCGAGATCACCTCCTGGGACGATCCGGCGATCAAGGCCGACAACCCCGACGCGACGCTTCCCGCCACGAAGATCACGGTGGTCCACCGCTCCGACGGCTCCGGCACGACCAACAACTTCACCAAGTACCTGAAGGCCGCGGCCCCTGGCACCTGGAAGCTCGACTCGGGCGACACGGTGAACTGGCCGGCCGCCACCCAGGGCGCCGAGAAGAACTCGGGTGTGGCCGCCCTCATCGGCCAGACCGCGGGCGCCGTGGGCTACGTCGACCTGGCCGACGCCATCAAGGCCGAGCTGACCTTCGCGTCGATCAAGAACGCGGACGGCGAGTACGTCGCTCCGTCGGCCGCCGCCACCGAGGCCGCCGTGGCCAACGCCGAGGTCGCCGCGGACCTGACCTACAACCCGCTGAACGCTCCGGGCGCCGAGAGCTACCCGATCACGGCACCGACCTACCTCCTGGTCACCCAGACCCAGTCGGACCCGGCCAAGGCGACCACGCTGAGGACGTACCTCGAGTACGTGCTCACCACCGGCCAGTCCGAGGCGCTCAAGCTGGGCTTCGTCGGCCTGCCGGAGGACCTCCAGCAGAAGGCGTACGACCAGATCGACCAGATCGGCGGCTGAGTCGCTCGTCCTGACCGGACCACGGGTGGAGGGCGCCGTTCCCCCCGGCGCTCCCACCCGGGTCCCGGTGGCTACTCCCGCGCCGCCCGCTCTCCTAACGTCTGCCACACCCCCCGCCTGATCGAGACCGCATGACCCTCGAACTCGAGACCGATCCCCAGGGTCCGGCCCCCGAGCCGCCCAGGGACGCGCCGGACCTCCGCGTGGACGGCGCCGGTGGGCGCACCGACCGCATGTTCCGGCGGATCGCCCTGCTCGCCGGGCTCACCGTGCTGCTCGTCCTGGTGCTCATCGCACTGGTGACCACCAACAAGGCGTGGCCCGCGTTCAGCGAGCTCGGCGCCAACTACTTCTTCGGCACCGAGTGGGTGCCGTCCGAGGGGAAGTACGGGATCGTCCCCCTGGTCTTCGGCACGGTCCTGGTCTCGATCCTGGCGATCCTCGTGGCCGTCCCCATCAGCGTGGGCATCGCGCTGTTCGTCACCGAGGTCGTGCACCGGCGGGCCCGTGGCGCGGTCACCACCACGATCGACCTGCTCGCGGCCGTGCCCTCGGTCGTGTTCGGCCTGTGGGGCTTCTACTACCTGATCCCGCGGTTCCAGACCGCGTTCAACGCCATCTCGGACGCCGTGTCCGGCATCCCGGTGCTCAACACCGTCCTCGGGCCGTCGACCGGCTCCAGCTACGCCTCGGCTGCGCTCGTGCTGGCGTTGATGATCACGCCGATCATCACGGCGGTCACCCGGGAGGTCTTCATGACCGTGCCCGAGAACGACAAGGCCGGCGCGCTGGCGCTCGGTGCCACGCGGTGGGAGATGATCCGGGGGGTCGTGTTCCCGCACTCCACCGGCGGCATGACCGGCGCCGTCATGCTCGGCCTCGGCCGGGCCATGGGCGAGACCGTCGCGGTGGCGCTGCTGATCGGCGCCCGGCCCGACATCACCGCCAACATCTTCGCCGTCGGCGAGACCATGCCCGCGCAGATCTTCCGCAACCTGTCCGAGGCCGACGACCTGTTCCGTGCGGCGCTGATCGGCCTGGGCGTGTGCCTGTTCGTCCTGACGATCCTGGTCAACGTGTCGGCCCGTCGGATGGTCGTCGCGGTGGACCGCCGCGTGAAGGGGGCAGCGTGAGCGCGATCGCACCTCCGGGCGGGCCGGTGACACCGGAGCAGATCCGCCGTCAGCTGTCGGGGGCGAACATCTCGACCGGGCGCCGCGTCCGCAACAAGGCCGCGACCATCGCCATGGCGATCGCGTTCCTGCTGGCGGCGGGACCGCTGGCGCTCATGGCGGCCAACGTGTTCAGCCAGGGCCTGCCCGCGGTCATGAACGTGGACTGGTGGACCCAGCCGATCCCGGCCGACGTCGGGAGGGCGGACCTCGCCGGCAACGAGCAGCTCGACGACCTGGGCTTCGGCTCCGGTGCGGAGACGGCCGACACGACCGGCAGCGCCGAGGACTCGGTGGTCATGGGCATGCAGCCTGCGATCGTCGGCACGTTCCTGACCGTGCTCGGCGCGTCGGCGCTGGCGATCCCGTTGGGGATCATGGGCGCGGTCTACCTGAACGAGTACGGCAAGAAGAACCGGCTGGCGAACTTCATCCGCTTCATGACCGACGTGATGACCGGCGTGCCCTCGGTGGTCATGGGCGTGTTCATCTACTCGATCTGGGTGCTGCGCTTCGGCGTGGACGGCAAGTCCGCGTTCGCCGCTGCGCTCGCCCTGGGCTGCCTGATGCTGCCGATCGTCGTGCGCTCGACCGAGGAGATGCTGCGGCTGGTGCCCGACCCGCTGCGGGAGGCGTCCGCCGCGCTCGGCACCCGCACCTGGCGGACCACGGTCAGCGTCACGCTGCCGGCCGCCCTGCCCGGCATCGTGTCGGGCTGCCTGCTGGCCGTCGCCCGGGCCGCCGGTGAGACGGCGCCGATCGTGTTCACCGTCGGCTTCGTGACCACCACGAACTGGCGCTTCACGGGCCAGAACACGACCCTTTCCGCCCAGATCTACTCCCAGCTGCAGAACGGCGGGAGCCTGGCCACCGAGCTGGCCTGGGGGGCTGCGGTGACCCTGATCGGTATCGTGTTGGTGCTGACCCTCATCGCCCGGTTCGTGGCCCGCCGCTACGCACTCCGCTGACGCGACGGCTCACCCGGCCACCGAACGAACCCTGACGAACGACCCGACGCACCGGACCACACAGTGCCCGACGAGGAGCAGCCGATGTCACAGGACGCAGTCGCCCCACCCGAGGGGCTGGTACCCACCGCGGGGCTGCCCGGCGCCGAGCCCGCCCTCGCGCCCAGCCCCGTCGTGACCGAGGAACCGCTGCTCGAGGTCCACGCTCCCGAGGAGCCCGCGCCGGCGCCGGTCGTGTTCGACGTGGAGGGACTGTCCGTCTACTACGGCTCGTACCGGGCGGTGCGCGGCGTCGACCTGCAGATCCGCCGCAACGAGATCACTGGCTTCATCGGGCCGTCGGGCTGCGGCAAGACCACCGTGCTGCGCTGCTTCAACCGGATGAACGACCTGATCGAGGGCGCCCGCGTGGAGGGCCGGCTCGACTACCACGGCGTCGGGCTCTACGACCCCGGCGTCAACGCGGTCGAGGTGCGTCGTCGGATCGGGATGGTGTTCCAGAAGCCCAACCCGTTCCCCAAGTCGATCTACGACAACATCGCCTACGGACCCCGCATCGGCGGCATCAAGAAGAAGTCCGAGCTGGACGACATCGTGGAGCGGTCGCTGCAGCGGGCAGCGCTGTGGGACGAGGTCAAGGACCGGCTGAAGTCGTCCGCCCTCGGCATGTCCGGCGGCCAGCAGCAGCGCCTCTGCATCGCCCGTGCCATCGCGGTCGATCCCGAGGTCATCCTCATGGACGAACCCTGCTCCGCACTGGACCCGATCGCCACCGCGCGCATCGAGGACCTGATGAAGGAGATCAAGACCGACTACACGATCGTCATCGTGACGCACAACATGCAGCAGGCGGCCCGCGTCAGCGACGCCACCGCCTTCTTCTCCACCGAGGTCAACCCCGAGAGCGACGTCCGCACGGGCCTGCTCGTGGAGTTCGACCGCACAGCGACGATCTTCTCCAACCCGAGCGACGAGCGGACGGAGAACTACATCACCGGCCGGTTCGGCTGACGAACGGGTCGGCACCGCCGACCGACCACAACGGGTCGGCCGCCGACCGAAGGGGTTCCGCATGGACGAGATGCGCATCGAGTTCCACGAGGAGATGGAGTCGCTCCGCTCCGATCTGATCCGCCTCGGCGTGATGGTCTGCGAGACCATCGGCCGCGGCACCGCCGCGCTGCTCGACCGGGACCTGCACGCGGCCCAGCTGCTGATCGACGGCGACGACGTCATCGACGACTTCTGCCTGGGGCTCGAGGAGCGGTGCTGCCAGCTGCTGGCCCTGCAGGCCCCGATCGCCGGTGACCTCCGCTTCATCCTCACCACGCTCCGGCTGATCTCCGAGCTGGAGCGCTCCGCCGACCTGATGGTCAACGTGTGCAAGGCGTCGCGCCGCATCTACGACGTGGAGTTCGGGCCGCAGCTGCGGGGCCTGATCGAGCACATGGGTGAGGAGGCCGCATTCCTGGTCCGGGCCGCGATCGACTCCTACGTGGACGCCGACACCTCGCTCGCCGCCGCGCTCGACGACATCGACGACCGCCTGGACGAGCTGCAGACCGCGTACGTCCAGGCCATCTTCACGTCCCACTCGGTCGACAACCTCAACCTGCAGGGCGCGGTGCAGCTGGCCATGATCGGTCGCTACTTCGAGCGCATCGGCGACCACGCCGTGAACATCGGCGAGCGGGTCCAGTACATGGTCACCGGCTGGCTGCCCGAGCACACGGGCTCGGCCCGCCACCACCTCCGCACACAGGCGGATCCGAAGCCCGACGATGCGGACACGCAGGCGTTCGACGACGGTCCGGGGAACGTGGCGACCGACCCCGGCACCGGCGACCTCTGAGGCCCGACGTGGACCGGAGCGACCCGTGATCGTGCTGGCGGTCGTGCTGGCGATCGCATGCGTGGCGCTGGCCGGCCTGGCCCTGCACTGGCGCCGTGCTGCGACGACCGGGACCGTCCCGGTGGACATGTCGGTCGCCGCGGACGGCGCCGACGCCTCGGCGGTCGAGGTCGAGGACGAGCCAGTGGTCACCGACGACGAGCGGCTGCTGCTCGAGCGGTTCCGGGCCGTGATCGACCAGCTCCAGCGGGCCGTCGTGCTCTGGGACGGCAACGGGCAGGAGCTGTACCGAAACGCCGCGGCGCGGGCCATGTTCGAGGCCCGGGACGGGCAGGTGCTGGTCGCTGCGGCGATCGAGGAGGTGATGGCCGACGCGCTGGCCGGGCGTTCGGTCCGGCGCGAGGTCGAGCTCTTCGGCCCGCCCGCTGCCTCGTTCGTGGTGGTGGCCCGTCCGTTCGGACCGGTGGGGGAGGGGGTGCCCGTGGACGGCGCACTGGCGATGGTGGAGGACCGGTCGCTGCAGCGCCGCACCGAGACCGTCCGCCGCGACTTCGTCGCCAACATCTCCCACGAGTTGAAGACGCCGATCGGCGCCCTGGGCCTGCTGGCCGAGACCGTGCGCGACGAGCCCGACCCCGCGGTCGTGGAGCGGCTGGCCGAGCGCATGATCACGGAGGCGGACCGCGTGAGCCGCACCGTGGACGACCTGCTGGAGCTGAGCCGCATCGAGTTCGGCGACGACACGGAGTTCGAGGACCTGGACGTCCGGTCGCTCGTCGGCGAGGCGGAGAGCCGCCTCGGCTCGGCGCCCGACCAGGCCGGCATCAAGATCCGTGTGGACGTGCCCAGCAACCTGGTCCTCCACGGCGATCGCCGGCAGCTGGTGTCGGCGCTGTTCAACGTGCTCGACAACGCCGTGAAGTACTCGCCCGAGGACTCCGAGATCGAGGTCCGGGCGGTGGTCGTCGACGACGGCGACGTGGATCGCGGCGGCACGATCCGGCTGACCGTGGCCGACGAGGGCGTCGGCGTGCCCCGCCGCGACCTGGACCGGATCTTCGAGCGCTTCTACCGGGTGGACCGCGCCCGCTCCCGCCGCACCGGCGGCACCGGGCTGGGCCTGGCGATCGTGCGCCACGTGGTGAGCAACCACGGCGGTGAGGTCCGTGTGGAGTCCACCGAAGGCGTGGGGTCCGAGTTCACCCTGGTCCTGCCGCGGCACGGGCCGGACGTGCTCCCGATGGCGTCGAGCACGGTCGTCCCCGATGCAGAGCCGGCCCCTGCGGACGAGCGGGCCGCTGAGGACGAGCCATGAGCGCCGCCGTTCCCGGATCGAACCCCACCGTGCTGGTCGTCGAGGACGAGGAGGCGTTCATCGAGGCGCTGTCGGTCGGCCTGCGCCGCGAGGGCTTCGACGTCCAGGTCGCCCGCGACGGCGCCGAGGCGATGGACCGCTTCGACGAGCTCGACCCCGACCTGGTGCTGCTCGACGTGATGCTGCCGACGGTGTCGGGCCTCGACGTGTGCCGCGAGATCCGCCAGCGCAGCGAGGTGCCGATCATCATGGTCACCGCCCGCACGTCGGAGATCGACACGGTCGTGGGTCTCGAGGTCGGCGCGGACGACTACGTGACCAAGCCGTACCGACTGCGAGAGCTGGTCGCCCGCATGCGGGCGGTGCTGCGCCGTCAGCCGCGGCACGGGAGCGACACGGTGCTCGCCTCCGATGACGTGCTCGTCATCGACGACGTCGAGCTCGACCTGGACCGCCACGAGGTCCGCGTGCGTGGCGAGCAGGTGACGCTGCCGCTCAAGGAGTTCGAGCTGCTGGCCGTGCTCATGGAGAACGCCGGCCGCGTGCTGCCCCGGGCCACGCTCATCGACCGGGTGTGGGGGAGCGACTACGTCGGTGACACCAAGACGCTCGACGTGCACGTCAAGCGCCTGCGCTCCAAGGTCGAGGACGACCCGTCGCACCCCACGCGCATCACCACGATCCGCGGACTCGGGTACAAGTTCACCGCCCCACGCAGCTGACGCCGGCCCAGCCTGCGGCGCCCGGGGGGCGCCGACCGGGGTGTCCGGACCGGCTCCTACCATTGGCGGCGTGACGAGCACCCGCCCCAACTCACCCGGTGGTGCGGGCTGGGACGACGGGCACGGACAGCCGGTGCGGCTGCTGGAGCCGCGCGTCGACGTGAGCTCGCCGTTCGGGCGCCTGGCGCTCACCCACGTCCTGTCGCTCGCCGGCGACGCGCTGGTGGCCATGTCGCTCGCCGGGTCCCTGTTCTTCGACGTGGACCCGTCGGAGGCCCGCTGGAAGATCGCGGCCTACCTGCTGTTCACCATGGCGCCGTTCGCGCTCGTCGGACCGCTGATCGGCCCCGCCATGGACCGGGCCAAGGGCGGGCACCGGGCCGTGCTCGTCGGGTCCGCCGTCGGACGGTCCGTCGTGGCCTTCCTCATGATCGCCACGGTCAGCAACGACAGCCTGCTGCTGTTCCCCGAGGCGTTCGTGATGCTCGTGCTGGCCAAGACCTACCAGGTCGCCAAGGCTGCGATCGTCCCGACGGTCGTCGACAGCGACGCCGGCCTGGTGGAGGCGAACTCCAAGCTGCAGCTGATCTCGGGTCTGGCCGGGTTCGCGGCCGGCATCCCGGGCGGCATCCTGCTGCTCCTCATCGGGCCGAGCGCCGTGGTCTTCCTGGCCTCGGTCGCCTTCGCCGCCGCGGTCGTCGCGTCCCTGCGGGTGCCGTCGACCCAGATCGCGGCCGAGCCGGCCGGCGACCAGGAGAAGGCCGAGCTGCGCAGCGCCGGCGTCCTCAGCGCGGCGTCCGCCATGGGCACGTTGCGAGCGGTCGTGGGCTTCGTCACGTTCCTGCTCGCGTTCGCGCTGCGTGGCGGCGAGAAGGTCGCGGACCTCGGCACCGGCGTGGGCCGCCTCGCCGGCTCGGTGCAGGCCGGCAACGACCTGTCGGCCGGCGACCTGGTGGCACCACCGGGCGGCCCGCCGGCGTGGCACTTCGGCGTGATCGTGGCGCTCAGCGTGGTCGGCGGCCTGGTCGGCGCCGCGGTCGCGCCGTTCGTGCGCCGGGCCATCCGGGAGGAGCTGCTGCTGCTCGCGTCGCTCGGGATCGGGGTCCTCGCCGGGCTGAGCGGCGCACTGCTCTCGGGTCTGAGCGGGCAGGCGATGATGGCGTTCTTCGTTGCCGTCGCCGCATCGGCGGGCAAGCAGGCCTTCGACGCGGTCGTGCAGCGCGACGCGCCCGACGCCAACCGCGGCCGCTCGTTCGCCAGGTTCGAGTCCCGGTTCCAGGTGGCGTGGGTGCTCGGCGCGTTCCTGCCCGTGGTCGTGCCGCTTCCCACGCGGATCGGTGGCTGGTTCGTCGCCATCCTCACGATCGCCGCCGCGGTCTTCTTCGCGATCGGCATGAAGGCGGTGGGTCGGGGGGAGGCCCCGCCCCGGCTGCCCACCGCCCGGCAGGTCGGTCGTGAGGTCCGCACGCGCGTGGGGTCGCGCCGCGCCGGGCCGCGTCCCGGAGGGACCGACGGTGCGACATCCGGCCAGGCCGCCGCGCCGACCGCCGGTGCTGCGGCACCACCGGCTGCCGACCCGGGCGGGCCATCCACCTGAGGGGACCGGTCGTCGTCCCGACCTGAGCGGCAGCGACCATCGACCATGCTGTGGTGCATGGTCGGACGTCGGGACCGTCGCTGGCTCGCCCGGGACGCGTTCCCGTGGCGCGAGCCACGTCAGTGCCGGACGGGCGCGCACCGGCCGATGCTGCGCGCCGAGCTCCGTGAGCGCGACGGGGTCAAGCCGCTCGAGCTGTTCTTCGACCTGGTCTTCGTCCTGGCGTTCACCCAGTGCACGGCGCTGATGGCGGAGGAGCACTCGCTGGCCGGGATCGGCCGCGGGGTCCTGGTGCTCGGGATCGTGTGGTGGGCGTGGGTGTCGTTCGCCTGGCTGACGAGCCTGGTGGACCCCGAGGAGGGCTCGGTCCGCCTCGTGATGTTCCTGGTGATGGTGGCGCTGCTGGTCGTCACGCTGGCCATCCCCGAGGCGTTCGGCGACCACGCCCTGTGGTTCGCCGTCGCGTTCGGGTTCGTCCGGGCCGGCCACGTCGGGCTGTTCCTGCTCGCGACGCGTGACGATCCCGACCTCCGGCGGTGGGTCGTGGGCCTGTCGGTGGTCACGGCCATGGTCGTCGTGCTGCTCGTGGCCGGCGCGCTCCTCGAGCCCGAGTGGCGGGCGGTGCTGTGGCTGTCCGCGCTGGTGATCGACGTCGGGTTCCCGGCGCGGTACGGGGTGGACCGCTGGCGGCTCGTGCCCGGCCACTTCGCCGAGCGCCACAACCTGGTGATCATCCTGGCGCTCGGCGAGTCCGTCATCGCCGTCGGCATCGGCGCGCACTCGGAGCTCGATGCCGGCGTGGCGGTCGTGGGCGCGCTGGCGATCCTCCTGGCGTCCGCCCTGTGGTGGATCTACTTCGACATCGTCGCCCTGGCGACGGCCCGCCGGCTCGAGCGCGCCCCGGCCGGACGGCAGCGCAACCGGCTGGCTCGCGACTCGTACTCCTACCTCCACTTCCCGATGGTGGCGGGCATCGTGCTGGCCGCCCTGGGGTTCGAGGGAACGGTGCTGCACGGCGCGGAGCCCTTCGAGACGGTCTCGGCGGTGGCGCTGCTGGGCGGGGTGGCCCTCTACCTGCTCGGCCACGTCGCGCTCCGCCTGCGCAACGCGGGCACCGTCAACGCAGAGCGCCTGGGTGTGGCCGTGGTGTTGCTCGCGCTGATCCCCGCGGCCACGCGCGTCGACGCGATCTGGACGCTCGTCGCGGTCAACGTCCTGCTCTGGGCGATGATCGCCTTCGAGACGATCTGGGTGTACGACGACAACCGGTTCCTGCTCCGCCACGACATGGATGTCCGGATCCCGAGCCGTGACGACCGGCCACGCCGCACCGGCCGATCGCGGCGCGTCGCCGGGGGCGAGCCGGCGGACGCCGCGGCCGCTCCCGACGACGAGCCCTGAGCTCCGGCTACCTCACGGCCGGACGACCAGGGCGACCGGACCTGACAACGACGCGGCCGCCGTCGCCGCCGCGTCGTCCTCGCCCACCGCCAGCGTGACCGCGTCGCCGTCGACCCGCAGCACCTCCGCGTCGGTCGCGACGGGACCGTCCCAGGTGGGCGACGCCACGTCGACGCGATCGCCCCGCGTGGCCAGTCGGGGGAGGTCCCCCGTGCGCACCACCACCGCCACGCGTCCGACGGGCAGGGCGCGGGCGGTGGCGCTGCGGCCGTGGAGCTCCAGCAGCGACGGCGTGAGGACCGTGCCGGCCGGGAGTCGGACGACCGCCACCGCTTCGGGTGGCACCTCGTCGAGCGCGTCGTCGGGAAGGGTGGCCGCGGCCCGGCGTTCCGTCCGGACGTCCGCGGCCGACACCGGGTCGCCGCCGTCGACGGCCCGGTCGAGCACGGCGACCGCCACGTCGCCGGTCCAGTCCTGACGGGCCCGGACCGCGGCGGCGGACAGCTGCTGGACACCCAGCGCGACGACGGCGACCACGGTCCAGGCCACCGCCCGTCGCCGTCGCGCCCGGCGCCGACCGGGCGACGTGCGTGCCCGACGCTCCCGCCGGGGTCCTGCGCGGCCGTGGCCGGGACGGGTCGCGGCGGACAGGTCCAACGTGGGCTCCCTCTGTGCGCGCACCGGCGCGACCGGTCGCTCGGCGGGGGAAGCGGGGGAGGGGGGAAGCGGGGGAACGGTGCCGGCGCAGCGTGCCGGGACCGTCAGGTGGTGGGGGCGTCGGCTCCCACCGGGTCGACCGCGAACAGCACGTCGGCGGGCCGTCCGTCGGCGGGGACCGTGAGCAGCTCGTGGCCGGTCTCGGTCACCAGGACCGTGTGCTCGAACTGCGCGGTGCGCTGGCGGTCCACGGTCGAGACCGTCCAGCCGTCGTCCCACATGGTCACGCCCGCGGCGCCGATGTTGATCATCGGCTCGATCGTGAACGTCATCCCCGCGAGCAGGACCGTGTCGTTGCGGGGGTCGTAGTAGTGAGGGATCTGCAGCGACGTGTGGAACTGGTCGCCGATGCCGTGGCCGATGAACTCGCGCACGATCGAGTAGCCCTGCGGAAGGACGGACTCCTCGATGGCGCGGCCGATGTCGCGGATGCGGGCGCCGGGCTCCACCACCGAGATGCCGGCGTGCATGGCCCGGCGCGTGGCGGCCACCAGCGCCCGGGACGCCGGATCGACGTCGCCGACCAGGAACGTGCAGGACGTGTCGCCGTGGACGCCCTCGATGAACGCGGTCACGTCCACGTTCACGATGTCGCCGTCCTGCAGCTTGCGGGAGTCGGGGATGCCGTGGCACACGATCTCGTTCACCGAGGTGCACAGCGACTTGGGGTAGCCCCGGTAGTTGAGCGTGGACGGGTAGGCGCCGGCCTGGACCATGGCCTCGTG
Source organism: Actinomycetes bacterium (assembly GCA_023450775.1). Taxonomy (GTDB): domain Bacteria; phylum Actinomycetota; class Acidimicrobiia; order Acidimicrobiales; family Microtrichaceae; genus Dermatobacter. Next base: position 17,076 of record JAEXGP010000166.1, read on the forward strand.
GCCGATCCGGTCGAGCTCGTCGGTGGTGACGCCGGGCCGGACGTGGCGGCCGACCTCGATCAGCGCGTCCGCGGCGACCCGACCGGCGACGCGCATGGCCGCGATCTCGTCCTCGGTGCGGATGGCCCGGGCCTGCCGGGACGACGGCGTGCCGGTGAGCGCGTACTCGGGCCGGGCGATGCCGACCGGCACCGTCCGCATGGGCGACACCAGGCCCGCCGTCACCGGCGGCGAGGGCGGGGGTGGGAGGGTGCTCGCTCGCTTCTTGCGCTTCGCCACGGCGAACAGCGTACGCCTCGACGCCGCCCGGCGAACCGGCGCCCGACCGGGGACCGGTCCCCGACCGGGGTGGTGTGGCATCGGCACGTGCCTCGTCCCGATGAGCCATCGCGCAGGAAGTGGGTCGAATTTCTCAACCCCATGGTTCGAACGGTCGATCCGCTGAGCGATGGCACGCCGATCGAACACCCCACCTGCGGCCCGGGGGCACATGGGCATCCGCAGCCGCCTCATGCTCCTGCTGGTCGTCCCGCTCGTGGGTCTGCTCGCGGTCACCGGCTACGCGATGGCCACGGCCGTCCAGCAGTCCCGGGACGCGGCCCAGTTGAGCGGCAACGCCCAGGTGTCCCTCGCCGCGTACGACGTGGTCGACGCCATGCAGGCCGAGCGCCAGGTGCTCGCCGCGGGCCAGTCGACCACCGACGAGCTCCGCAGCGCCGTGACCTCGACGAGCGACCGCCTGCGCACGCTGGCCGCCGAGCAGGGCGGGACCCTGCAGGCGATGACGGACCGAGCGCTCGCCCGCGTGGACGCCGCCGGCTCGCTGGCCGTCACCAACACCGGCGGTCTGGTGGCGGTCGACGGCTACTCCCCGGCGATCCAGGACCTCCTCGACGTCAGCCGCGCCGGGTTCGACCCGCAGGGCGCGATCGACGACGCCCCCGCCTCGACCGCCGACCTGCTCGCCTCGGCCCAGGAGGCCGGCGCCCGCGAGCGCGACCTGGTCCAGGCCCTCGCCATCCGCGGCTCGCTGATCCCCGACGTCTACGCCCAGGTCTCGGAGCTCGCGGCCGCCCAGGACATCCAGTCCACGCAGGCGGCCGCCACCGCGTCGGAGGACCTCACGGTCCGCATCGACCGCGTCGGTGACGCGCTCGCCGCCGCGAGCCTCGGTCGCGACTCGCTCTTCTTCTCCTCGGTCTCCGGCGACGGGGTCGACGCCGCCGCCGTCGACCAGTGGATCGCCGGGGCCAACACCCGGGTCGAGGACCTGACGGCGCTGCGCGACGACGCCGCCTCGCAGGCCGTCGCCGCCGTGGACGACCTGGGCACCTCGAGCCGCCGGGTGCTGCTCCTGGCCGGCGCCGCCCTCATCGCCGTGGTCCTGATCAGCGCCTTCCTGGTGCGCTCCGCCATCCGCTCCATCGCCCGGCCGCTCCGGGAGCTGGCCACCCAGGCGGAGGAGGTGGCGATGGTGCGCCTGCCCGAGGCCGTGAAGAGCCAGCAGGCGGGCACACCGGAGACGCACCTCCCGATGATCCGGGCCACCGGCGCCGCCGAGGTGCAGGAGGTGGCCGGCGCGTTCAACGACGTCCAGGACACCGCCCTCCGCCTGGCCGGCGAGCAGGCCGTCCTGCGTCGCAACCTGGCCGACGCCCTGACCAACCTGGGTCGACGCAACCAGGCGCTCCTCGGCCGTCAGCTCGACTTCATCTCCTCGCTCGAGCAGCGGGAGACCGACCCCGCCTTCCTGGAGCACCTCTTCAAGCTCGACCACCTGGCGAGCCGCATGCGACGCAACGCCGAGTCGCTGCTGATCCTGACCGGGTCGGAGACGCCCCGACGCCGCCGCAAGCCCGCCCCGCTCAGCGAGGTCGTCCGTGCGGCGATGAGCGAGGTCGAGGACTTCGAGCGGGTCCGTCTGGGCCAGCTCGGCGACGCCACGCTGACCGGTCCGGTCGTGATCGACCTCGTCCACATGCTGGCCGAGCTCATCGAGAACTCCCTGCGCTTCTCGCCGCCCGACTCGACCGTCGAGATCGACGGCCGCTCGCTCGGCCAGGGCGGCTACCAGCTGGCCGTGATCGACCACGGCGTCGGCATGGCCGACGTGGAGATCGTCGCCGCCAACCAGCGCCTGGCCGGCCTGGACGAGGTGGACGGCATGCCCACCCGCTACCTGGGCCAGTACGTGATCGCCAAGCTGGCGGCCAAGACCGGCGCCCTGGTGCGCCTGCAGCCCACCGCCGGTGGCCGCGGCGTGACCGCCGTGGTCAGCCTGCCGGCCTCCGCGACGGTCGGCGGCGCCGATCGGTCCTCGATCGCCCGGCCGCTGCCCGGCACCCGTGCCGCCCGCGACCAGGCCCCTGACCTCTACGCCCCGGGTGCCGGCCTGACCTCGCAGCTGCCCCAGCCCGAGACCGTGATCGACCCCGAGGCCGACCCGTTCGCCGACACCGTCCCGACCACCGACGAGCTGGCGGGCGACCCGACGGCCGCCGGCGAGGAGTGGACGTGGATCCCCGAGGCGCCCGTCGCCGAGGCGGCCTCCACCGACCTGACCGACCGCAACGGCAGCAGCTCCGACGCCGCCGAGAGCTGGACCGCCACCGACGAGTGGGGCGGCGCCGACGAGGGTTGGACCCCGACCGACGAGTGGGCCGTGTCGCCGGCCGACGGCGCGGAGCAGGACTGGACCGAGCCGGCCGCCGAGCCCGCGACCGGCGGCTGGAGCACCTCGGACGGCGAATGGGTCGCTCCCACCCAGGAGTGGGACGTGGCGCCCGCCGAGCCCGCGGTGGACGAGTGGGTCGTGTCGCCGGCCGACGGCGCCGAGGAGCGCTCGACGATCGACGCCGGTCCGGTGGAGGACGCGGCGGTCATCGAGGCCGGCCACCTCATCGACGACCCCGCCCTGATCGACGAGGACCTGAGCGACGAGTCGGCCCCGATCGACGAGCCGGCCCTGGACGCCGCCGGTCCGCTGGACGACCGGGTGCTGCTGGAGGACGACGCGATCGAGGCGACCGCGGTGCCCTCGGCCGAGTACGACACGTTCCTGGCCGATCCGGTCGACGAGGCGGCGGCGCCGGCCTTCTCGGCCGAGGACTTCGCCGTCGGGATGTTCGCCGCCGAGACCTTCGGCGCGGACCGCAGCGACGGCATGCCCAGCCCGCCCCCGCCGCCGGTCGCCATCCCGGACCAGAGCTGGGAGGCGCAGCCGGAACCGGTCGAGGCGAGCGAGCCGATCGCCGAGCCCGCCGCACCGATCGCCGAGCCGGCCGCTCCCGTCGCCGAGCCGGTGGGCTGGACGGACCCCGCACCCGCGGCGGCATCGTTCCCGACCTTCGCACCCGAGGTCCCGGCCGAGCC
>JAEXGP010000239.1 GCA_023450775.1 Actinomycetes bacterium
CGCTCCATGGCCTGGGTCATGCCCGTGCTCTCCTGAACGGCGGGTCACCGACACGAGTTCGGTTCGATCGAAACCTACCTGCCGCGATGAGAGCACTCACAAACGGTCGCCGTGTTGCAGGGATGGCGACGATCGTCCGATGCGATCACCCGGGCGCGTCGTGCTCGCGGTTCTTGCGGACCGGACGGCCGTGACACGACCGCCCGGTCCGCCGACGCGCTCAGTCGTCGCGCTCGTCCGCGACGGCCCGGGCGTCGTCAGGGCCGGCGACCTCGCTCTCGGTCGGCCGGACCTCGGGGTCGTGTCCGTGCGCGCGGTTCACCGCCACCTTCGCGTCGTCGAGCGAGACGTCGTCGGGCGAGTGGTCGGCCAGCGCCTGGGCCTCGCGGTCACGGTCGCCGGTGGCGGCGTGGAGGCGCTGGAGGAGCGACGGCGAGTCGTCGCGCTGGTCGCGCTCGTGGTCCCGTCGTTCGGCCTCGCGCACGCCGGGCTCGCTGTGCGTGGAGCTGTGGCCGGTGCGGTCGTCGTGGCGGTCCTGGGTGGCGGAGGGTTCCCCTGATGACGTGGACATGGGCGGTCCCTACCCTGTCGGGCGCGATGGCACACGTGACGAGCGGCCCCTCCGGTGACGGCGCGCCCGGGCCGTCCGGCCGCTCCGTGGTGGCGGTGGTCGCGGACGACACGCCGTTCTGCTCGACGGGTCCCGAGCTGCTGGCCGACCGTCTCTTCTCCATGGGCGCGAGCGCGGTGTCCGAGCTGCTGTCGCCCGACGGCGCGGGCCTGCGCCTGGTGGCGGACCTCCCGGTGTCGTCGATCGCGGCGCTCGACGCCATCGGCCAGCCCTACGAGGTGCTCGAGGTCGATCCGTCCTGGGCCGGTGGCTGGCGTGACCACGCCGCGGCCGTGGCGGTCGGGGAGCGGTTGGTGGTCCGCCCGGAGTGGGTCGACGCCGACCCGGCGCACACCGGCCGGGTGGAGGTGGTCGTCGACGCGGCCGACTCGTTCGGCTCCGGGTCGCATCCGACCACGAGATTGTGCCTGGAGGCGGTGGAGCGGCTGGCGGGGAGCGCGGCGCCCGGTCGTGTCCTGGACGTGGGTTCGGGCACCGGCGTGCTGGGCGTGGCCGCACTGCTCCTCGGCGCGTCGTCGCTGACCGCGGTCGACGTGGACCCCGCGGCGGTCGAGGCCACGCGCCGGACGGCCGAGCTGAACGGCGTGGCCGACCGGCTCGCGGAGGTGAGCGAACCGTCCGTCCCGGAGGTCGTCGGCGAGCGCGGACCGTTCGACGTCGTGCTCGCCAACCTGCTCGTGCCGATCATCGAGGAGCTGGGGCCGCAGCTCGCGACGGCGACCGCGCCCGGTGGTCACCTGGTGCTGAGCGGCCTGCTGTCGGACCGGTCGAGCGGTCAGGTGGACCGGGCGATCGCCGCGGTCGGCCCCGACCTCGACGTGGTCGAGGTCCTGGAGTGCGACGGCTGGGCGGCGGTCGTGCTGCGCGCCGGTTCCGGCGCCGCCACCGGTCCCGGCGCCGCCACCGGTTCCGGCGCCGCCGCCAGCTGAACGGTCAGCCACCGGTTGAACGGTCAGCCGCGACGACGGCGGATCGCGACGAGTGCCGCGATCCCCGCTGCCGCGACCGCACCGAGCCCTGCGACGACCGGCCACGGCTCCTCGGTCGTGGAGCCCCGGGCGGCCGTCGCCCCGGCGGCCACCCCACCGGGCGCGGTGGTCGACGCCCCGGCCGGCGTCGTGGTCGTGGCCGCGGGGGTGGGGGCGGCCGTCGTCGGTGCGCGCTCGGTCGTCACCGGTGCGACCGACGTGCTCGTCGTCGGAGCGGAGCCTGACCGTCGGGCCGTCACCTCCGTCGGGAACGTCGTCCGCACGAGCGAGTAGCAGGCGTCGCCCGGACAGCTCGTCTGCGACATGTCGCGGTGGGCGCTGATCGTGGCCGCCTCGACGGTCGCGCCCGCGGGCCAGCGGTTGGAGCCGAGCGAGGCGAAACGGGTGGTCGCGCCGGGCGCCGTGTCGATGGAGTGGCGGTCGGCGAGCCACGCGAGCAGCGACCACATGGAGCCGAGCGCCTCGGGCGTGGGTGGCTGCGTGGTGTGGTCGCCCAGGAAGCAGCAGAGCTGGCTGTGGCCCTGGTTGCCGCCGGTCGCCGATCCCCTGACCGGGCGGTCCGCGCTCCCGGTCCGTCCCTCGTAGATCGTCCCGAACCGGTCGACGAAGAAGTTGTACGCCACGTCGGGCCAGCGCTTGGACGGTCCGGTGTGGAACGCGTAGATGCCGCGCAGCAGACGGACGGGGTCCTCGGGCCCGTAGTCGTTGCCCGGATCCGCGGTGTGGTGGACGAGCAGGAACCGGACGTCCTCGGCCTCGAGCGGACCGGTCGGCGCCAGGTCGCCGCCCCAGACCGAGCGCCGCACGATCGGCGGCATCGCCGCCGACGCACCACCGTCGACGGCGTGCGCTGCGACTGCCGGCGCGGCGGCGACCGCGGCGGTCGTCAGCGGTGCGGCGACCAACCCCCGCAGCACCGCCCGGCGACCGGGACCCGCGTCGGGCAGATCACACCGGTCGCACACGCCGTCACGGTAGGACCCACCGGACGTCGTGGCGCGGCGGGTCGGGCGATCCCCGGGACCGTGTTCCTGACCCGTCACACCCGTGTGAACCGGATGTGAACAACCTTTGACCGGCTTTCCCGAGGCCGAGCACCGCTTTACCGTCCTTCCCGTGGCCGACTGGTTCGACGAGTACGCCCTGGACGGGTTCTTCGACGAGGTGGTGGACGGCGAGGGGAAGGTCCGGCCGCACTACGGCCACGTCGCGAGCGCGCTCGAGGGCCTGAGCCACGAGGACCTCGCCCGGGCCGAACGCCGTCGCAACGCCGCGTTCCGCACCCAGGGCATCACGTTCACGGTCTACGAGGACCACGACGACGCGTCGCCCGCCGGCATCGAGCGCACCTTCCCCATGGACCTGTTGCCGCGGGTCATCCCGGCCGACGAGTGGTCCCACCTGGAGCAGGGACTGGTGCAGCGGGTGCGGGCGCTCAACCGCTTCCTGGACGACCTCTACGTGGGCGGCATGCAGATCGTCGAGGACGGCGTGGTGCCGCGCTGGCTCGTCGTGTCGTCCGACGGCTTCACGCACGAGGCGTTCGGCGTGCCGGTGCCGCTCGGCGCCCGCTGCCTGGTCGCCGGCGTGGACGTCATCCGCGACGACGAGGGCACGTACCGCGTGCTCGAGGACAACCTGCGCAGCCCGAGCGGCATCTCCTACGTGGTCGAGAACCGGGCCGCCCTGGCCCGCGTGCTGCCCCAGCTGTTCGCCGGCGAGCGGGTCCGGCCGGTCGACCAGTACGGCTCGATGCTGCTGCACGCGCTGCAGCGCGTCGGGCCGCCCGCAGCCGGCGACGCCCCCACCGTCGTCGTGCTCACGCCGGGCATCTACAACTCGGCGTACTTCGAGCACGTGTTCCTGGCCACGCAGATGGGCGTGGAGCTCGTCGAGGGCCGGGACCTGGTCGTCGAGGACCACGTCGTCTACATGCGCACGACCAACGGCCTCCGCCGCGTCGACGTCATCTACCGCCGCATCGACGACGACTTCCTGGATCCGGTGGTGTTCCGCCCCGACTCGGCGCTCGGCGTCCCGGGCCTGATGGCCGCCGCCCGCGCCGGCAACGTCACGATCGCCAACGCCGTCGGCAACGGGGTGGCCGACGACAAGGCCGTCTACGCGTACGTGCCCGCGATGATCCGCTACTACCTGGGCGAGGAGCCGCTCCTGCCCAACGTGCCCACCTACCTGCTGTGGGACCCGGACCAGCGGGCGACCGTGCTGGAGCGACTCGACCAGCTGGTGGTCAAGCCGGTCGCCGAGGCCGGCGGCTACGGGATCATGATCGGTCCGCACGCCAGCGACCAGGAGATCGCCGAGACGCGCAAGCTCATCGAGGAGAACCCGCGCAACTACATCGCGCAGGAGGTCATGTCGCTGTCCCGGCACCCCTGCCTGGTCGACGACCACGTGGAGGGCCGCCACATCGACCTCCGCCCCTTCATCCTCTCGGGCGAGAAGGTCGAGGTCGTGCCCGGCGGGCTGACCCGGGTGGCGCTCCGCAAGGGCTCGCTCGTGGTGAACAGCTCGCAGGGCGGCGGCTCCAAGGACACGTGGGTGCTGGCGCCCGACGCCGCGACCGTCGAGGCCGACGACGAGGTCAAGGACGGCCGCACGATCGGCGCCCCGGCCATGGACGAGCCGGTCACCGCCGAGCTCAAGATCGTGGAGCCGCACCGGCCGGCGGACCTGGACATCCGCCAACTCGGCGAGCTCACCGAGACCGTGCAGTCGGGGAGCAGCTGATGCTCGCCCGCACCGCCGAGTACCTGTTCTGGACCGGCCGCTACCTGGAGCGCGCCGAGGACACCGCCCGTCTGCTCGACGTGACCTACCACCGGCTGCTCGAGTCGACGCCCGGCGAGGAGCAGGAGGCGTGGACCGACGTGCTCGTCTCGGTCGGCCTCGACGACGAGTTCGGCGAGACCGGCCTGCCGCTCACCGCGACCGCGGTCTGCGAGTACCTGGTGTGCGACCCGGCCAACCGCGGCTCCATCCAGGCCTGCATCGAGCAGGCCCGGACCAACGCCCGTGGCGTGCGGGAGCACCTGGCCGTCGAGATCTGGGAGCAGCTCAACTCGCTGCACCTCGAGCTGGGCAACCGGAACGTCGCGCTCGACCTGCAGCGCCAGCCCCACGAGCTCTACGGCTTCATCCGCCAAGGCGTGCAGAGCGTGATCGGCGTGGCCGACGGCACCTGGTCGCGCGAGGAGGGCTGGCACTTCTTCAACCTGGGCCTGCTGCTGGAGCGCGCGGAGATGGGCGTGCGATCGCTGCGGGCCCGGCACTCCCGCCACCGCGGCGACGAGGTCCACGAGTGGTTCGCCACGCTGCGGGCCTCGAGCGCGCTGAGCGCCTACCGCCGCCGCTACCGGGACTTCGACGAGGTGGCGCTGATCGAGCTGCTGCTGCTGTCGCCGACCCTGCCGCGCTCGGTGCTGTTCTCGCTGCGGGGCGCGGAGAACCTGCTCGCCAGCATCACGGGCGACCGCCGCTCGCTCGCCCTGCGCCTGTTGGGCCGGGTCCGGGCCGAGCTCGAGTTCGCCGATGCGGCCGAGCTGTGCGACGGCGAGCTGGTCCCCACCCTCGAGGTGGTCGAGACGCAGATCCGCGACGTCGCCAGCGCGATCGCAGCGGAGTGCTTCCTCTACCGGGTCGAGCTCGACCTGCACGAGCTGCACCTGGTCCCGGGCGAGCAGCCCGACCAGCACGTCGAGATGCGGACCGCCGGCGCCGCCGCGGTCGGGACGGGGTCGACGGTCGCGTCGACCGGAGCGGGCACCACGATCGGGGGCACCACGTGAGGTTGGACGTCAGGTACCGGACGGCGTTCGAGTACAGCGAGCGCACGAGCGAGTCGCAGAACGAGCTGCGCGCCTGTCCGACCACGGACGCCAGTCAGCGCCTGCTCGACTACCGCGTCACCGTCGAGCCCGGCGCCCGCGTGTTCAGCTACATCGACGCCTGGGGCACGCGTGTCGACGCCTTCGGCATCCGCCGCCACCACACCGCCATGTCGGTGACGGCCGAGGCGTCGGTGGAGACGCGGCCGCGTCCGTTGCCGACCGCGGCGCCCCGGACCGAGGCGCTCAAGCGCGGCGACTTCGTGGATGCCCACATCGAGTACCTGGGCCGGGACCGCAACACCGACTGGGGTCCGGGCGTGGTCGAGGTGGCCCAGCGGCAGCTCGCGCTGGCTGGCCCCGACGTCGTCGGCGCCATCCTGGCGATCCACCGCTTCGTCGGCACCAACCTGCAGTACCGCCCGGGCGCCACCGACGTGGGCATCGAGGTGGAGGACGTGCTCGCCGGCGGCGTCGGCGTGTGCCAGGACTACGCCCACCTCGCCGTGGCCATGTGCCGCTCGCTCGGCATCCCCGCCCGCTACGTGTCGGGCTACCTGTTCACCGACCGCGACGAGACCGGTGAGGTGCCGGTGGGGGACACGGTCTACGTGCAGACCCACGCGTGGATGGAGGCCGCGGTGCCGGGGTGGGGCTGGCTCGCCCTGGACCCGACCAACGGCCAGGTGGTCGGCGAGCACCACGTGAAGATCGGCCACGGCCGCAGCTACGACGACGTGCAGCCGCTGCGGGGCGTGTTCCTGGGGCCCGCCGCGTCGACGGTGACGCCGGTCGTCGAGATCCGCCGCGTGGACGGCGCGGACCTGTGGCGCACCAACACCGATCAGCACCGCAGCATGCACGTGCCGTCCGAGATGCCGATGGCCGGTCGGCGCGCGCACCCCACGAACCTGACCGGCGCCATCCAGCAGCAGCAGGTCCAGCAGCAGCAGGAGCGCCGTCGCGCCGACTGACCCGCACCGGTGCCGAACCGAACCGCTGCCCGGGCACCGCTCGGGCCGAGAGATCTCAGGGCGTCCGGGCCGTGCCCTGGTGAACCCCATCCAGCGACTCCACGTCGCATCGACCCGAGGAGGACACCGAACATGGCCAACGACATCCAGCCGAAGGCGCTCCGCAAGCCCATGCGCAAGGACCTGCGCAAGCCGTTGCGGGCACCGTCGTACCGGCCCGCCAAGCCCCCGGTGCTCTGACGCCGCCGTTCCCCGGCTTCATGCAGGGAGGTGCCGATCGGCACCTCCCTGCATGACAGAGCGGGCCCGGTCCGCCAGCACCGGCGTCGGCACACCGCCGGGTCGGTGCGGGGACGCCCGGGTAGCCTCCGCGCATGGCTGACCCCACCACCCCTTCGAACGCCGCCGACAGCGGGACCCAGCCCGACGACCTCCCGTCCACGCTCGGCGAGCTGAGGGCGTCCGGCTGGACCTCGGTGCCGGTCAAGCACGAGATCCGCCGCAACGCCGCCGCCCGCATCCGCGACGGCGTGCCGCTGTTCCCGCACGTGCTCGGCTACGAGGACACGGTCTTCCCGCAGCTCGAGAACGCGCTGCTCGCCGGTCACGACGTCATCTTCCTCGGCGAGCGCGGCCAGGCGAAGACCCGCATGATCCGGTCGCTCGTCGATCTGCTCGACGAGTGGATGCCGATCGTCGAGGGCTCCGAGATCAACGACGACCCGTACGCCCCGGTGTCCGCCCACGGCCGCAACCTGGTGGCCGAGGCCGGCGAGGAGACGCCGATCGACTGGGTGCACCGGTCGCTGCGCTTCGGCGAGAAGCTCGCCACCCCCGACACCGCCATCGCCGACCTCATCGGCGAGGTCGACCCCATCCGCGTCGCCGAGGGCCGCTACCTGTCCGACGAGCTCACGCTCCACTACGGACTGGTGCCGCGCACCAACCGCGGCATCTTCGCCATCAACGAGCTGCCCGACCTGGCCGAGCGCATCCAGGTGGGCCTGCTCAACGTGCTCGAGGAGCGCGACATCCAGATCCGGGGCTACAAGATCCAGCTGCCCCTCGACCTGCTGCTCGTCGCCTCGGCCAACCCCGAGGACTACACGAACCGCGGCCGGCTCATCACGCCGCTGAAGGACCGCTTCGGGTCGCAGGTGCGCACGCACTATCCGCTGGACGTCGAGACCGAGGTGACGATCGTCGAGCAGGAGGCCGAGCCGTTCGACGTGGACGGCGTGACCGTCGCGGTCCCCGAGCACATGTCCGACATCGTCGCCACGATCTCGCAGCTCGCCCGTCAGAGCCCGCACATCTCGCAGCGCTCCGGCGTGTCGGTCCGCCTGTCGGTCTCCAACCAGGAGACGATGGTCGCCAACGCCGCCCGGCGCGCCCTGGCCGCCGGCGAGACCGAGGTCGTTCCCCGGGTCTGCGACCTGGAGGCGCTCCCCGCGTCGACCGCCGGCAAGATCGAGATCGAGACGCTCGAGGAGGGCCGGGACGAGCAGGTGCTCGACCACCTGGTGCGCTCCGCCGTGCTCACCGTCTTCCGTGAGCGGGTGCGGCCCGAGTCGCTGACCAAGGTGGTCGAGGCCTTCGAGGACCACGACCCGATCGAGATCGGCGAGGACGTCCCCGCCACCGCCTACGTGGACCTGCTCAAGGACCTCCCCGCGCTGGGTGGTCCGGTCGACCAGCTCGTCGGCGAGCAGGCGAGCCCCGGGCTGATCGCGTCGGCCGTCGAGCTCGTGCTCGAGGGGCTCCACCTCTCCAAGCGCCTCAACAAGGACGCCGTGGGCGGCCGGGCGCAGTACCGCTCCCGCGGCTGAGCCCGCCCCGACGCTCCTGAACTCGGGACGCGTCGCGCCCGATGCGGGCGCGATCCGACCCGAGTCCAGGCGCTGCGTCGGCGTCGGTGAACTCGGGACGCCTGACGCCCGATGTGGGCGCGACGCGACCCGGGCTCAGGCGTCGTCGTCGGGGTCGTCGGGGACCGACTCGCCGGCGGCCTCGTCGCGCTCGGCCCACTCGAGCAGCGGGTCGATGCGGAACACCGCGTCGTCGATGCCCTCGTGCAGGTCGCCGAGCTCGGCGAAGCGCGCCGGGACCGTCCCGATCGTCAGGTCCGCCGGCTCCACGTCGTCGACCTCGTCCCAGCGGATCGGGGTGGACACCGTCGCCGTCGGCACGCCCCGCACCGAGTAGGCCGCGGCGATCGTGTGGTCGCGGGCGTTCTGGTTGAAGTCGACGAAGACCGCGGTCGGGTCCCGATCTTTGCGCCACCACGCGGTGGTGACGTCGTCGGGGGCGCGCCGCTCGACCTCCCGGGCGAAGGCCAGCGCCGCGCGTCGCAGGTCGCCGAAGGAGTGCGTCGGCTCGATCCGCACGTAGACGTGCAGCCCGTGCCCGCCCGACGTCTTGGGCCACCCCACCGCGCCGAGCTCGTCGAGGACCTCGTGCGCCACGCCGGCGACCCGGCGCACGCGGTCGAACGGGCAGTCGGGCATGGGGTCCAGGTCGATGCGCCACTCATCGGGCCGCTCGGTGTCGGCGCGCCGGGAGTTCCAAGGGTGGAACTCGACCGTCGACATCTGCACGGCCCAGATGACCTGCGCCAGCTCGGTCACGCAGAGCTCGTCGGCGTGCTGGCCGTAGCGGGGGAAGTGCAGCCGGACCGTCTCGACCCACGGCGGGGCGCCGTTGGGGATCCGCTTCTGGTGGACCTTCTTGCCGTCGAGGCCCTTGGGGAAGCGGTGCAGCATGCACGGCCGCTCCCGCAGCGCCCGGACGATGCCGGGGCCGACCGACAGGTAGTACTCGACGAGGTCGAGCTTGGTCGCGCCGATGGCCGGGAAGTACTCGCGGTCGGGGTTCGACACCCGCACCGTGTGCTCGCCCACGGTGACCTCGGTCGACGGCGACGTGGCCATCGTCCGACCGTAGACCCGACCCCTGGACCCGGGACGCCTCGCACCCACATCGGGCTCGAGATGTCCCGAGTTCCGGAGGGCGACGCGCACCGCTGGACCGGGGACGCCTCGCACCCACATCGGGCTCGAGACGTCCCGAGATCCGGAGGGCCGGGGCGAACGGCCGCCCGCGAACGGGGCGCAGTAGCCTCCGCCCATGGCACGGCCCCGCTTCCGCTACTCGCCCTGGGACGGGACGCAGGTCGGCTTCGAGCTCGATGCGCTCGACGTCATGGAGCAGCTCACCGACGATCTGCTGTACCACGGCGACCTGAACTCGGCGCTGCGGCGGATGATGCAGCAGGGGTTCGAGGACCGCAACGGCGAGCGCATGCAGGGGCTGCGCGAGATGCTCGAGCAGCTGCGCGACCAGCGCCGGGACCTACTCGACCGCTTCGACCTGGGTGGGGTCTACGACGAGATCGCGAGCGAGCTGAACGAGGTCGTGCAGACCGAGCGGGACCACCTGCAGCAGCAGGTCGACGACGCCCGGAACTCGGGCGACCAGCGCCGCACCGAGCTGACCGAGGAGTCCGCCGCCGGTCGCAACATGGAGCTCGACATGCTGCCGCCCGACCTGGCCGGCAAGGTCAAGGGCCTCGACTCCTACGACTTCACCTCGCACGAGGCGGCCGAGCGCTTCGAGCAGCTCAAGGACCGTCTGCGCGAGCAGCTCGTGCAGCAGGCCGTCGACCAGATGTCGGGCGCCATGCAGAACATGACCCCCCAGGACATGTCGCGCATGAAGGACATGCTCGCCGAGCTGAACCAGATGCTCGAGCAGCGGGCCCGGGGCGAGGAGCCCGACTTCGACGGCTTCATGGAGCGCCACGGCGACTTCTTCCCCGAGAACCCCAAGGACCTGGACGAGCTGCTGGCGATCATGGCGCAGCGCATGCAGGCCATGCAGGCGCTCATGAACTCGATGACGCCCGAGCAGCGGGCCCAGCTCCAGGAGCTGTCGGACCAGCTGCTCGAGGACATGGACCTGCGCTGGCAGATGGACCAGCTCGGCCAGAACCTCCGCGACGCGTTCCCCGACATGGACTGGGACGCCAGCTACCAGTTCCGGGGCAACGACCCGCTCGACATGGCCCAGGCGTCCTCGGTCATGGGTCAGCTCGGCGACCTGGACCAGCTCGAGCAGATGCTGCGGGGCGGCTCGGACCCCGGCGCCCTGCGCGACGTGGACCTGGACCGGGTCCGCCAGCTGCTCGGCGACGAGGCCGCCGCCAGCCTCGAGCGCATGAACGAGATCACGCAGATGCTCACCGAGGCCGGCCTGGTCGAGCAGCGCGAGGGGCGCCTGGAGCTCACGCCCAAGGGCATGCGCCGGCTCGGCCAGAACGCGCTCGCCCAGCTGTTCCGGAAGCTCGACCGGGACCAGCTGGGCCGCCACGAGATGGAGCGCAACGGCGCCGGCCACGAGCGCACGTACCAGACCAAGCCCTACGAGTGGGGCGACCCGTTCAACCTCCACATCGAGAAGACGATCCGCAACGCGATCGTCCGCGGCGAGTCCGCACCGGTGCGTCTGCGGCCCGAGGACTTCGAGATCGAGGAGACCGAGACGGTCGTCCGGTCCTCCACGGTGCTCATGCTCGACCTGTCGCTGTCCATGCCCATGCGCGACAACTTCCTGCCCGCCAAGAAGGTGGCGATGGCGCTGCACTCGCTGATCTCCATGCAGTACCCGCGGGACTACCTGGGCATCGTCGGGTTCTCCGAGGTCGCCCGCGTCCTCACGGCCGAGCAGCTCCCCGAGGTCAGCTGGGACTTCGTCTACGGCACGAACATGCAGCACGGCTTCCAGCTCGCCCGCCAGCTGCTCGGCCGCCAGACCGGCACCAAGCAGATCATCATGATCACCGACGGCGAGCCGACCGCCCACATCAACTCGTACGGCGAGCCCGAGTTCCACTACCCGCCGATCCGCGAGACGGTGGACGCCACCCTGCTCGAGGTGGCCCGCTGCACGCGGGAGAACATCCGCATCAACACGTTCATGCTCGACCCCGACCGGAGCCTGCAGCGCTTCGTCGGCAAGCTGACCGAGATGAACCGGGGACGGGCCTTCTACACGACGCCCCAGAACCTGGGCGACTACGTGCTGGTCGACTTCATCGAGCAGAAGCGGGAGCTGCTGCGCGGTCGTCGCTGACCGCCGGCCCCGGCCGGCGCCCGGCCCACGGGTCGCGCGGCCCCCGAGTGCCGGGCGAAAACCCCGAAGTTCCGCTTGCGTGCTGGGCGGAAGCCCGTCACTATTGTCAGTTACATCGGTGTAATTACATCCGACGATCGCCCGAACGAAGAAACCGATCGCCGTACGGACGGTGACGGTCCCGAGGGACGGCGACCGCACCGACGTCACCGATCGAACGAACCGAGCGGCCCGTCCGGTCATCGTCGACCCGGCAGGCCAGACCACACGACGACCACACGGGTTCGCTCGGACCGGACGACCGGGACAGCGAACCGGAGGGGACCCATGACCGACGCATCTCACGACCGCCCCGAGGAGGCCACCACCACTCCCGACGAGGACGCGGCGGTGGAGAGCTGGCAGGCGTTCGCGAACTGCCTGGGTGTCGACCCCGACCTCTTCTTCCCGGAGCGCGGCGCCTCCACCAAGGAGGCCAAGCAGGTGTGCCAGGGCTGCGTCGTCCGCGAGGACTGCCTGGAGTACGCGCTCGCCAACGGTGAGAAGTTCGGGATCTGGGGCGGTCTCAGCGAGCGCGAGCGGCGCCGCATCCGTCGTCAGCGGGCGCTCGCCCGTGCGGCGCAGCAGTCCCGCACCGCCTGAGCAACCGGCACCTGCACCTGACGCGCCCGGCGGTCGGCGCCCTCAGCGTCGACCCGTGCGGATGGTCCGCCGATCCGTGACCACCACGTCCGCCGGCACGTCCCAGCGTCGGCGGGGGAGCGCGTCGACCACCTGGTCGTCGAAGGCGGCGACCACCACCCACGGCCGCGTCGCCGGTTCCGCCAGCGCCCGGTCGTAGTAGCCGGCGCCGAAGCCGACCCTCGTCCCTGCGGCGTCGACCGCGACGCACGGGACGACCACCGCCTCGAGCGCCGCGACGGCGATGAGCTCCCGGCCGTCGTCGGGCGGCTCCTCGATCCCGTAGGCGCCGGCGACCAGCTCGTCGCCCGGTCGCCA
>JAEXGP010000242.1 GCA_023450775.1 Actinomycetes bacterium
TGCTCGGACCGGTCCAGAACGCGTGGGCGATCGTGTCCTCCGCGCTGCGGTCGCCGCGGCAGATCAGCCAGCTCGTGCTCGGCTGCGCGTTCAACGCGCTGATGTACGCCTTCGTGCTCTACTGCTGCGTCGCCGCGTTCGGTCCACCGGTGAACTTCTGGACGATCGTGCTGATCAACACGGGCGTGTCCACGCTGGCGTTCGCGGTGCCGGTGCCCGGTGGGGCGACGGCGGTCAGCTCCGTCGGCGTGGCGGGTTTGCTGACCGCGGTCGGCGCCAGCCAGGAGGTCGCGGTCGCGGCGTCGCTGGCCTACCAGGTCACCGCCACGTTCATCCCCGCGGTGCCGGGCTGGTTCTGCTTCCGGAACCTGATGTCGCTCGACTACCTCTGAGCGGCCGGATCCGGGCCGGCGGTCTGGTTCCCGGTCTGGGCTGTGGCGTACGGCGCGGTCGTAGGACGAGCGGCCGAGACGCCGAAGCAGCCTGGAGGGCGTCCCGCCGGATCAGCCCTGCAGGAGCGCCTGGGAGTAGCCCGTGAGCGTGTTGTTGTCGACGAACAGGTGCTGCGTGCCGGCCGAGATGTCGCGGAAGCACCGTCCGACCACGCTCGGTTGGCGGAGGCCCGATGACCCGGCCCAGGTGTAGGCGAAGCGGCAGGCGTCGGCCGCGACCCGCGTGGCGTAGGTGGTGGCCTGGCGGACCCGCTGCACCTGGAGGTTCGTGGCGTCGCCACCGCCGGTGACCGCGGCCTCGAGCTCCTCGAAGGCCTCGAACACGAACGCTCGGGCCGACCGCATGGCCGCGTCGTGGATCGCCAGGTCGTGCTGGAACAGCTGCTGCGACGCGATCGGGTCCGCCCCGAGCCGCGCCTTGTCCTGCGCGATCCGCACGATCTCGTCGATCGCCCGTCGCCCGACCCCGGTGGCGAAGCCGGCGTGGCCGAGCGCGGTCAGTGCGAAGAGCCCGATGCGGAACACGTCACCGCCACGGAGCGGCACGCACGTGAGCAGCCGGAAGGTGCGGTCCTCGGGCACCAGCACGTGGTCCACCGTGTAGTCGAAGCTGCCGGTGCCGCTCAGGCCGAGCGCGTTCCAGTTGCCGGTGAACGTCACCTGGTCCCGGGGCACGAACGCCACGCGCATGTCGGGGAGGCCGAGCTCGTCGAGCGCCGGCTCGCCGTCGACGGTCAACATGGCACCGGCCGCGATCCAATCGGAGTGGCCGGTGCCGCTGCCGAACGAGTACCGGCCGGTGAACTCCAGGGCGCCGTCGCGCTGCACGGCCTCGCCGACCGGTCCGAACATGCCGCCGTGGATCGGGAGCCGCCGGGCGTGGCCAGGATCGGGACGCTCGGCACCGTCGACGAACATGGGCAGCGCGGTCTCGTCGGGCAGGTACACCGAGGCGAACGCAGATGATGTTGCGTTCGCCATCAGCGACCAACCGGTCGACCCGTCGGCGTACGCGAGCTCGTCGAACACCTCGATGGCGGTGCGGACGTCGACCTCCAGACCGCCGAGCTCCTGCGGGACCAGCACCCAGAACAGGCCGGCGTCCGCGAGCGCGTCGACGACGTCGTCGGGCATCGTGCCCTGCTCCTCCGAGCGGTCCGCCGCCGCCTCGATGAGCGGTGTGAGCTGTCGCGTGGTCGCGAGCAGGTCGGTCACGTGCGTCCCCCGGTGGTGCGGCCGGTCCCGACCGGCTGGCTCGGCCGACCCGGTCGACCGGACCCGTACCGTACCGGTCGGCTCAGGGCTCGCCGTCGAGCCACGAGGGCGCGCCGTCGAGCAGGAACCGGCTGACCTCCAGGCACCGCTCGAGCGCGTCGCAGAGCATCTCCTCGCCCATGTACACCTGGCTGAGGCTCACCGGGACGCGGGCGACGACCGTGAGCGTGCGCTCGGACGGGTCGGTGACGTTCTGGAACGAGTCGACCGCCGACACCTCGAGCGGCAGGTCCGGCCCGCCGATCCCCGCGAGCTCGGTGGCGAGCAGCAGCAGGTCGGGGCAGTGGGGGAGCGGGGGCAGCGACCACGTGAACGTCATGGGCAGGTGGTGCAGGTCCTCGGGCTCCTCGCCCTCGGGCAGCTCGAGCACCTGGTCCTCGAACGCCAGGACCGAGCGCGGGTCCACCTCCACCGCCAGGTGGAACTCGACCGGGCCCCCGCAGGCCTCTTCGGGATGCAGGTCGACCTCCCACGCCTGACGCATGGAGTAGGTCTCGACGAAGTGCCGCTCGTCGTGGATGTGGAAGCCGTGGTCGGCCGCATGGTTCTTGAGATCCGCCACGAAGCCGGCGACATCGATCACTGCCATCGACACCAGATTGCCAGCCGATCGCTGCGGGGAGAAACCACGTTGTGAGGGGACCGGTACCCTCGGAGCGGTGATGTCAGGCGGCCAGGCGGAGCGTTCGATCGACCGGTTGCGGGATCTGCTGGACCGCACGGCCGGGGCCGTGTCAGAGGCGCTCGCCGCGGACCGTTCGGCGGTCGAGTCGTCGGATGCGTCGTGGCGGGACCGGGGGGAGCGGCCCGGGCAGTACCGCATCGACCTGGTTGCCGACGCCGCCGCGCTCGACGTGCTGCGGGCGGGCGGCGTCGGGATCCTCAGCGAGGAGTCCGGTCTGGAGGACCGCGGCAACGGGCTGTTCGTCGCCGTCGATCCGGTCGACGGCTCCACCAACGCGAGCCGGGGACTGCCCTGGTACGCCACGAGCCTGTGCGCCGTCGACGAGGACGGCCCGCTCGTCGCCCTGGTGGTCAACCTGGCCACGGGCACGCGGTACCAGGCGGTCCGCGGCGGGGGAGCGACCCGAGACGGCGTGCCGCTGCGCGTGTCGGGCGTGGAGCGCAGCGACCAGGCGCTGGTGGTGCTCAACGGCTACCCCGGACGTCACCTGGGCTGGCGTCAGTACCGGGCGCTCGGTGCGACCGCGCTCGACCTGTGCGCCGTCGCCGACGGGTCGGTGGACGGCACCGTCGACTGCGCGCACGACGCGCTCGGTCCGTGGGACTTCCTCGGCGGTTCGCTCCTGATCACCGAGGCCGGTGGCCGGGTGGGTGACCTGCACGGGCGACCGCTGGACGAGCTCGGCCACGACGTGCGGCGCACGCCCGTGTCCGCTGCCAGTCTCGAGCTGTTCGACCAGCTGCTCGAGGGTCGGCGCTCGCTCGACCCCTGACCGTCGCCCGGCCGGGGTGCCGTGCTGCCCGGAACTCGGGTCTCGTGGCGCCCACAATAGGTGCGAGGTGTCCCGGGTTCGGCTCGGGTGCTGCGCGCGCTGGACTCGGGTCTCGTGGCGCCTGCATGGGGTGCGAGGTGTCCCGAGAACCCGGGGTGGGAACGTCGGGCCGGGGCCGTATCGTGGCCGGGTGGTCGATGCGGTCCAGAGGGCGCTGCTGCGCGTGTTCCGGTTGCTGCCGCGTCGCGTCCGCCGGTGGCTCGTCCGGGCGGGGACGCCCAAGTACACGGTCGGCGCCATCTGCATCGTGCAGCGACGCGACGGCGCCATCCTGCTGGTCCGGCACTCCTACGTCTCCCGCTGGGGCACGCCGGGCGGACTGGCCAAGCGCCGCGAGCCCATCGACATCGCCGCGGCCCGGGAGACCATGGAAGAGGTCAACCTGCCGGTCGAGCTGATCGGCGAGCCCTCGGTGGTCGTCGAGCCGGCGCCCCGGAGGGTGGACGTGGTGTTCCTCGGACGCCCGGCGATCGACGCCCCGCTCGACGACGTCCGCCCGAGCTCCCCCGAGATCGTCGCCACCGGGTGGTTCCACCCGCACGAGCTGCCGGAGCTCCAGCCGGAGACCGCGACGGCGCTCGTGGCGCTCTCGCGTGACGGCCGGATCGACATGTCGGGCTCCGGGCTCACGCCATCGTCTGGCCACCCGACACATTGACCGCCTCGCCGGTCACGTAGGACGCGTCGTCCGACATCAGGAACGCGATCACCGACGCGACCTCGTCGGCCCGCTGCAGCCGGCCGACCGGGATCTCCCGGTCCACCCAACCGCTGAAGCCGCCGGGCTGGGCCGAGTCCATGATGTCGACGAACAGGTTGTCGGGGTTCACCAGATCGGTGTCGACGGTGCCCGGGCACACGGCGTTGACGAGGATCCCCGACGTGGCCCACTCCTTGGCCATCACCTGGGTCAGGCCGATCACTCCCGCCTTGGCAGCCGAGTAGGCGCCAATCATCGGCCAGCCGACCTTGCCCGCCTGCGACGACGTGTTGACGATCCGACCGCCGGTGCCGTGCTCGATCATCACCTCGGCGCAGGTGCGGGACACCAGCCACGTGCCGATCAGGTTGACCTGCAGGACCCGCTCGAACTCGGGCTTGGTCACCGCGATCAGCGGCGCCGCGCCCATGCCGGCGCCCGAGCCCCCGGCGACGTTGGCGACCAGCTCGACCGGTCCGAGCTGGTCGGTGACCTGCTCGATCGCCGCACGCACCTGGTCCTCGTCGCTCACGTCGGCGCGCACGGCGATCGCCTCGGCGCCCCCGGCGCGCAGCTCCTCGACGATCTGGTCCAGGTCGTCGGACGAGGCGACCGCATAGTCGGGGAAGTCCTCGTACGGCCGGGCGATGTCGAGACACGCGACCTTGG
>JAEXGP010000251.1 GCA_023450775.1 Actinomycetes bacterium
ATCCTGTGGGGCGCGCGTGCGGCGCAGCTCACGCGCCGCCTGCGGCCCACGCAGCGGACCGAGGACGTCGACGACTGGTTGGAGCGGGCAGCGCGGTCGTACGGCTCCGACTCGCCGCTGCTGCGCCCGCCGGCGGACGTCGTCGCACGGTGAGAGCGCCGCGGGTGCTCGTCCTGGGTGCCGGCATGGCCGGGCTCACCACGGCCTGGGAGCTCACCCGGCCCGACCGCCCCGGCCCCACGCCCGAGGTCACCGTCGTCCAGCGCGGCTGGCGGGCCGGAGGCAAGGCGGCGAGCAGTCGGGGACCCTCGGGGCGCATCGAGGAGCACGGCCTGCACGTCTGGCTCGGCTACTACGACAACGCGTTCCGTCTCGTGCGCAGCTGCTACGAGGAGCTCGACCGGGCCCGGACCGATCCCTCGTGCCCGGTGCGCACGTGGCGCGATGCGTTCAGCCCCACGGGCGGAGTCGGGGTCGCCGTCCGCGGGGAAGCCGCGGCGCCGTGGATCGCGCACTTCGCCCGCGACGACCGCCTGCCGGGCGATCCGACCGCCTCGTCGCCGCCGGACCCGGCCGACTTCGTGGTGCGTGCGCTCGGCCTCGTCGTCGACCTCCTCACCTCGGTGAGCTCGCGCAGTCGGCCGTCCGTCACCCTGCTGACCGGATCACCGGAGCCGCCCCCGGTCCCGCCCCGGTCGGAGGACCTGGCAGCGCTGGCCAGGGCGCTCCAGCTCGGTGTGGTGGCGGTCGGTGCTCGAGCGGCAGCGACGTTCTCGTCGGTCGTCGGCGTGCGCGACGAGCGACTGTTCGGCTCGCTCGTGGCCCAACTCGACGGACTGTCCGACGAGCTGACCGCCCGTCTCGTGGGCCGCCCCGACGGGCGACGACTCCTGGCCGCGGTCGACCTGCTGCTCGGCTGCGTGCGCGGGATCGTGACCGACCGGCTGCTCGACACCGACCGGGGCTTCGCCGCCGTCGACCACCTGGACTTCCGCGAGTGGCTCGCCCGCCACGGCACCGAACCCGCAACGTTGCGCAGCGGGATCGTCACCGGGATGTACGACCTCGTGTTCGCGTACGAGGGCGGGGACCCGGCTCGTCCCCGCTTCGCCGCAGGCCAGGGGCTCGAGCTCGCCGGCCGGTTCTTCTTCGCCTACCGCGGCGCACTCATGTGGAGGATGACGGCCGGCATGGGCGACGTGGTGGTCGCGCCCCTCGTCGAGGTGCTCACCCGTCGCGGCGTCCGGTTCCGGTTCCACACCGAGGTCGACCGCCTGGAGCTCCGACCCGACCGGTTGCGGCTCTCAGCGGTGCACCTCCGACGGCAGTCGGCGGGCACCGGCCCGACGCTCGAGCGCGTCGGCGGGATCCCGTGCTTCCCCCGCGGCCCCGAGGACCAGGAGCACCACGGCCGCAGCACCGGGCCGACCCACGCCGTGCGGCTGGGCGAGGACGTCGACGTCGTCGTGCTCGCGACATCCCTCGGCGTCCTCCCTCTCATCGGCGCGTCGCTGCTCGAGCGCTCGGACCGGTGGCGGAACGTGTGCCGGCGAGTCGGGACCGTGTCGACCGTCGCCGGCCAGCTGTGGTTCCGGGACCGGGAGTCGGCCCTCGGCTGGACGGATCCCGGGGCGATCACGGCCGGCTGGGGCCCGCCGTTCGACACGTACGCGTCCATGTCCCACCTGCTCGACGTCGAGGAGTGGGACGACGACGACGCCCCCGGCGGGTTGGCCTACCTCTGCGGCGTGCTGCCCGACGACGTCGCCCGCCGGGCCGACGCCGAGCTCCACGCCGCTTCCTTGCTCGACCGGTTCGTCGATGACGGCCTCGACCGGATGCTGCCGGCCCTGCGTCGTGGCTCTGTGCGGTCCAGGTTCAGCGTGGCCGCGTCGGACCCGTCGGACCGCTACGTGCAGTCGCTCCCGGGCAGCCGGGACGCCCGTCTGGCGGCCGCGGGTTCGGGTGTGGAGGGGCTGGTACTGGCCGGGGACTGGACCGACAACGGGATCGACGCGGGCTGCATCGAAGCGGCCGTGGTCTCGGGCATCCAGGCCGCCAACGCCGTGCTCGGACACGATCCGCGTGACGGGGTGCTCGGAGGCTGGCAGCCGAGGTCCCGCGAGGAGGCACTCGTGTGAGCGGCGACACGGGACGGCGAGGTTGGCGACCGGAGGACTGGCTCGACGGGTACGGCTCGCTGGATCCCGACGGGCGGTTCCTGGACGCGCAGCGTGCCGGTATCGAGGCCGCCGCCTCGATCGTCGAGCGCATGGCCGCCGGTTGGGCGTCGGCGCTGCACGGCGACCGGAGCGACAGCGACGGCCGCAACGGGGATGCCGGTCACGACGGAGCGACCGGCGCCGGCGAGTCCGGCGACTCGGGCGACAGTGCCGCGGGCGACGACGACGAGGGGGAGCGCGACGCGGGCGACAGGAACACCGACGACCCGGCGGGGGAGCGGGACCCCTTCCGGGACCTCCGCCTGGAGGCGGTGCGCTCCCTCGACGCGGCGATGGACCTGACGCGCCGCGTCGTCGAGAGCTCACTCGACCTCGCGGACGCTGCGCTGCGCCGTCCGCACGTGGCGACCTGGGCGACCACCGACGGGACCGACCGCGGCGCCGCAGTGGTCGAGGTGCGGGCGCCGGTCGGCGGCAACGGACACGCCGAGGCGTGGTTGCACCACCTCGGCGACCCCGCGGGTCCGATCACGTGGCACGTCCTCGGGCCGTCGAACGGTGCCGCACCCGTCGCGTCGGTCCGGGTGGAACCCGAGACCATCGGGTCGCTCCACGACGGCGAGCGGATCGAGCTTCGGGTGGCGATCGACGTCGCGGACGACACCGCCCCTGGGACCTACCACGGGTTGGTGCTGGCGGCCGGCGCCGAGGAGACGGCGCTCGTGCTGCGGCTCGTCGTGACCGCGGCGGGGTCCCGATGACCGCAGCGGTCACCGATCGCCTGTCCCGTGTGGCGGGGGAGATCGGCCACGCGATGGCGCCCTACCTGGTGGACCCCGGTGGGGGTTCGCAGCTGGACGACCTGCTGTCGGACTACCCGTCGCGCGGCGGCAAGGGGCTGCGGCCCGCGCTGCTGATGGCCACCTGCGAGGCGCACGGTGGCACCGAGGAGGATGCGCGGTCATGCGCCGTGGCCATCGAGCTGCTCCACAACGCGTTCCTCGTCCACGACGACATCGAGGACGGCAGCCGGCTGCGACGCGGGCACCCCACGCTCCACCACCGCGTCGGACTCGGTCCCGCGCTGAACACCGGGGACGCGCTCGCCGTCGTCGCGCTGCGGCCGCTCCACGACGACCAGCTGCTGTCCACCGAGGTCCGCCGTCGCGTGCTCGACGACTGGTTCCGCATGGCCGGCGCGACCGTCAGCGGTCAGGCCATGGAGCTGTCATGGCGGGAGGACCCGACCGTCGTCCTGACCGAGGACGACTACCTGGAGCTCATCCTCCGCAAGACCTGCTGGTACACCACGATGTTCCCGTTGCGCGCCGGCGCGACCATCGCCACGCGCGGCACCGCGCCGCTGGAGTCGCTCAGCCGCTTCGGCTTCCTGCTGGGCGCGGCGTTCCAGATCCGCGACGACCTGCTCGACCTGGTCGGGGCACCCGGCGACCACGGCAAGGACCCGCTCGGCGACCTGTGGGAGGGCAAGCGCACACTGATGCTCGTCCACCTGGTCCGCCACGCGGATGCAGCCGACCGCCCGGCGCTCACCGAGTACCTCTCGCTCCGCCGCGATGAACGGACCGAGGACCTCGTGCGGGACGTGCGCTCGATGATGGACCGGGCCGGGAGCTTGGCCTACGCGCAGGAGTTCGGTCGGGGCATCGCCGCGGCGGCGGGCGACGCCTTCGACGACGCGTTCGCGGATGTTCCCGACAGCCCGCACCGACGCTTCGTGTCGGACCTGGTGGAGTTCATGCTGGTGCGATCGGCGTGAGCCTGAGCACGGGGATCGTCCGGCCCCGCTCCGCCGCCCGCACGCCGTACTCCCGGAACGCCCGGTAGTACGGGGCGAACCGCTCGAGTGCCTGCTCCGCAGCGTCGTCGTCCAAGCGGGTCGCAACGCACTGGAACCGGTCGGCCCCGACCTGCACGTGGACCACCTCGTGCTCCTCCACGTTCTTGACCCACTGCGGCGAGCGGCTCAGCCCTCCCTTGGACCCGACGACCAGGTAGCTGTCGCCGTCGCGGAGGTACGCAACGGTCACGGTGCGCCAGCGACCGGTCGTCCGGCCGAGCGTCCGCAGCAGCAGGAGCGGCAGACCCGAGGGGATGCGGCCCGCGACCCGGCCGTCCGACGCCTCGTAGAGGACCACGTTGAGTGCGTTCATCGTGGCGATCCACGAGTCCGCCAGCCGTTCCTCCTGCTCGCTGTACGGGAGGGTCCGGTGCACGGGCACGCCGCGACGCTACCGCCACCGTCCCGCTCGACGACGGCCCGCTGCACGATGGGCGATGCATGACGATCGGCAGCACGCGGGTACGCCGGCCGACGGTCGCCGGCATGAGCGGCCCCGCTGGCCTCCGGGGTTGTCCTCGGGTGTAACTTGACCGAGCGGTCAAGGCTTCGGCCGGCCGCTCCCACGCACCGACGTACACGAAGGGGTCGAGATGTCCGTCACCGAGCAGGTCAGCAGCGGGGTCGACGCGGACGAGCAGCGCGTCATCGAGGCCGTCGAGCGCCTGCTGGCCGAGCACCCGCCCGCGGACACGCCCGAGCAGCAGTTCCTGGAGGCGCAGTTCGACGCCGGGCTCGCCTGGGTGCAGTTCGCCGAGGGCGACGGCGGCCTCGGCGTGAGCCCGAAGCTGCAGAAGCTCGTCGCCGAGCGCATCAAGGCGGCGGGAGGCCCGCTCGGCGGCGCCAAGAACCCGATCGGCTACGGCATGTGCGGGCCCGCCATCGAGACCCACGGCACCCCCGAGCAGAAGCAGCTCCTGCGGCCCCTGTTCTCCAACGAGCACATCTGGTGCCAGCTGTTCTCCGAGCCCGGCGCCGGGTCCGACGTCGCCTCGCTCTCCATGAAGGCCGAGCGCGACGGCGACGAGTGGATCGTCAACGGCCAGAAGGTGTGGACCACCCTCGCCCACATCTCCAGCTACGGGCTCGTCATCTGCCGGACCGACCCCGACCAGCCGAAGCACCGCGGCATCACGGCGTTCATCGTCGACATGCACGCACCCGGCGTGGAGGTGCGGCCGCTGCGCCAGATGACCGGCGAGGCCGAGTTCAACGAGGTGTACTTCACCGACGTCCGCATCCCCGACTCCATGCGCGTGGACGAGGTGGGCCGCGGTTGGGGCGTGTCGATCACCACGCTCATGAACGAGCGGGTGTCCATCGGCGGCGGCACCCCGCCCCGGGGTTCCGGGCCGATCGGTCAGCTCATCGAGGAGTGGCAGCGCTCCGGTTCCGAGGACCCCGTCCTGCGCGACGCCGTCACCCAGCTGTGGGTCCAGGCCGAGGTCAACCGCCTCACCAACCTGCGCGCTGCGGCCAACCGCAAGGCCGGCACGCCGGGCCCCGAGGGCTCCGTCGCCAAGCTGGCCATGGCCGAGCTCAACAAGAAGATCTACTCCCTCGCCATGGACGTCATGGGCCCCGAGGGCATGCTCTACAGCTCCTACGAGCTCGTGCGACCGCGCCACGCGCTGTTCACGGACGACATGCACAAGAACTTCCTGCGGGCCCGAGCGAACTCCATCGAGGGCGGCACCTCCGAGGTGCTCCGCAACATCCTCGGGGAGCGGGTGCTCGGCCTGCCCGGCGACGTCCGCGTGGACAAGGACCTCCCCTGGAGCGAGGTGCCGCGCTCGTAACGGCCGGTGCTGCGGGGCGGCGCCGCCGAGCGCCGTGTTCCCGCTCGGCGGTGAACACCTCGTGAAGCGAGCCGATTGGTGGTGCCGGATCCCGGCCGGCCGGGCATAGCGTGGGGGCATGCCCCGCCGTACCAAGATCATCGCCACGATCGGACCGGCATCGGACTCGCCCCCGGTGCTGCGTCGCCTCGTCGAGGCCGGCATGGACGTGGCGCGGATCGGTCTGGCGCACGGCACCCTCGACGACGCGATGGCCCGCTATCGGGCCGTGCGCGCCGTCGCCGCCGAGCTCGAGGCGCCGGTCGGCGTGCTCGTCGACCTCCCCGGCCCCAAGGTGCGTCTCGGCACGTTCGGTGACATCCCCGTCCGCCTGGACACCGGCAGCCCGCTGACGCTCGTCCCCGGTCTCGACACCTCCGACACCGCGGTCCTCGGCGTCGACTACGGCGACCTGCTGCTCGACGTCCACGCCGGCGACTGCCTCGCGGTCGGCGACGGCAGCGTCGTCCTGCGGGTCGAGTCGATCGACGGCGACTCCGCCAAGGCCACCGTCCTGCACGGTGGACCCGTCCAGGGCCGACCCGGCCTGCACATCCCCTCTGACCGGCTCAGCATGTCGACGCCGACCCCCGAGGACCTCCGCCTCGTCGACGCGTTCGTCGACGAGGGCGTGGACATGGTGGCCATCAGCTTCGTGCGCTCCGCCCACGACATCCGCCGCATCGGCACCGAGCCGCACCCACGAGGACCGCTGATCGTCGCCAAGATCGAGACCCGGGCGGCGGTCGAGAACCTGCAGGGGATCATCGAGGCGTCGGGAGCGATCATGATCGCCCGCGGCGACCTGGGCACCGAGCTCGGCATCGAGGAGCTCCCGCACCTGCAGAAGCAGATCACCCGGGACTGCATCAGCGGCGGCAAGCCCGTCATCACCGCCACCCAGATGTTCGAGTCCATGATCTCCTCGCCGTCGCCGACGCGAGCGGAGGTGTCCGACGTCGCCAACGCCATCTTCGACGGCACCTCCGGCGTGATGCTCTCGGCCGAGAGCGCGGTCGGCGAGGACCCGGTGAACGCCGTCGCCACGATGAGCCGCGTCGCCGCCCGGGCCGACCAGGAGTTCGACTACGACGCCTGGGCCCGTCGCATCCGCCTGCTGCGCAAGCACGCGGTCGGCGACAGCGCCGAGGACCGCCTCACCGACGCCATGACCGCCGCGGCCTGGCGTGCGGCCACCGAGATGGGCGTCGCCGCCATCATCTGCATCAGCGAGTCCGGCCTGACCGTCCGGTCGATGGCCCGGTTCCGTCCGGCCATGCCGATCATCGGCTTCAGCCCGAACGAGCGCACCCAACGCCAGCTGTCGCTGAGCTGGGGAACGATCCCGCTGTGGGCGCCGAACTCCGTCGACTCGATCGCCCTCATGGATGAGCTCGTCATCTCGGCCCGCGACGCCGGCTACGTGAAGACCGGCGAGACCGTCGCCGTCCTCGCCGGCGTGGGCTCGCGGTCGCGGTCCACCGACATGCTGCGCCTCGCCCAGGTCCCCTGAACGCTCCCGCACCGCTGAGCCGCCACGTCGTGGACGGCCTGGGCGTCCTGCGCCGCCGCCCCGACGCGGTCGATCCCGCCCTGCCGGCCGTCGTGCTGGTGCACGGCGCCATGGACCGTGCCGCCAGCTTCGGGCGCACCATGCGCCGGCTCGGCGGGCTGGACGTGTGCGCGTACGACCGCCGGGGCTACGCGACGTCGCTGTCCGCCGGCGTGGCCCAGACCTTGGACGAGCAGGCCGCCGACCTGATGACGGTCGCGGCGTGGACCGGGGCCGACACCGTCGTGGTCGTCGGCCACAGCTTCGGCGGCACGGTCGCGATGCGGGCAGCCGAGTCCGACCCGCGGCGCCTCATCGGACTCGGCGCGTTCGAATCGCCCGCCCCCACGCTGTCGACCTACCGGTCCGACGGCGCGGACCTGGCGCTGGCCGCCGCGGACTCCGGCGGCCCACCCGCCGCGGCCGAGGCCTTCTACCGGCTCGTCGTCGGCGACGCGACCTGGGAGCGCCTCCGGGCCACCGACCGCGACCTCCGCCTGGCAGAGGGTGAGCAGCTGGTCGCCGAGCTGCTCGACCTGCGTCGTCCCACGGGCGCGCCCGACCTCGACCGCGTGCAGGTGCCGGTGCTCGTCGGCGCCGGCGCCGCCAGCCACGACGGCTGGCGCGCCTCGGCCGTGGAGCTCGCCGAGCGCCTGCCCCACGCCTCCTATGTGGAGATCCCCGGCGCCGGCCACGGTGCGCACCTGTCACACCCCGACGAGTTCGCCCGCTACGTGCGGCGCTGCGTCGAGCAGAGCACCTGAGACGGCGCCGGTTCGCCACCAGCTGCGCGGTGGCACCCCCTAGCCTTCGGGGGAGTGGCCACGCTCAAGTCCCTGACCCGACGCAAGCCCCGCGTCGCCTTCGTCCTGTCGGGCGGCGGCAACCTGGGCGCGCTGCAGGTGGGCATGCTGCGGGCGCTGTCCGAGCACGGCATCGTCCCCGACGTGGTGCTCGGGTGTTCTGTGGGTGCCATGAACGGCGCCGCGTTCGCGCTCGAACCCACCATCGAGGGCGTCCAGCGGCTCGAGGAGCACTGGACCACGGGCATCTCGGTCATGCCGCCGTCGCGGCTGCCGTCGGTGGTCCAGATGATCCGCAAGGGGGAGTCGCTCCACACGAACGACTCGCTCCGGCGGGGCCTCGAGATCCTGCTCGGCGCCACCCGGCGCATCGAGGACCTGCAGCTGCCGTTCGAGTGCATCGCGGCGGAGGTCGACACCGCCGCCGAGCACTGGTTCACCGAGGGGTATCTGGTGCCGGCGGTCCTCGCCTCCGCCGCACTGCCCGCCGTGTTCCCCGTCGTCACGATCGAGGGCACCCGCTACGTGGACGGCGGCGTCGTCGACAACGTGCCGATCTCCCGGGCGGTCGAGCTCGGCTGCCGTGAGATCTACGTGCTGCACGTCGGCCGTCACGGCCGGCCCGACGCCGAGATCCGCCGCCCGATCGACGCCGCGATGCAGGCGTACTGGGTGGCCCGAAACGGCCGATTCGCCCGCGACCTGGCGGCCCTGCCCGACGGCGTCGAGGCGGTCATCCTCCCGCCGGGCCAGCGTCCCGAGATCCGCTACGACGACTTCTCCCGCACGCCGGACCTGATCACCCAGGGCTACGACAACTCGATGACGTTCCTGGACGAGCGGGCGGAGCTCGACACCGAACGGCGGATCCGCAGCGACGTCCTGCGCCCGCTGGAGCGCTGGATGGTCTCGGCCCGGAACCGCTCCTGGCGCCAGGAGGCACACCGCGCGGCGACCGACCCCGAGGGCGGCATCGTCACCGCGCCGGCCGGCGAGCGAGTCGCCCCGGACGGCGAAACCGTCGACTGAGCCCGGATACGCTGCGACGCGATGTCCGACCAGCCCGTCAACCTCAGCGCCTCGGGTCCGCCCGAGACGGTGCTCGATCCCGAGCCCGCCGAGGCCGTCGCCGCGCTCGACGCGGCTCTGAACGGTCCGGAGGCGGACCGACGTGATGCCGTCGCCGCCGTGGTGGCCGCCCACCCCCGGTTCCTCGCCGGGTGGGCCGAGCTCGGCGATCTCGGACGTGACGACGTGGAGTCCTACGCCTACTACCGCGTCGGCTACCACCGGGGGCTCGACAAGCTGCGTGCCTCGGGCTGGCGGGGCACGGGCTATGTGCGCTGGGCGCACCCCACGAACCGGGGGTTCCTGCGGGCCCTCGACGGACTCCGGGGCGCGGCGGCCCGCATCGGCGAGGTCGACGAGGAGGAGCGCTGCCGGCACTTCCTCGTCCAGCTGGACCCCGAGCGGTACTCCAGCGCCCTCGACGACGCCTGATCAGCCGTCCGGACGCTGATCCTTCCGCGCTCGGCGCTCGCGTTCCTCCCGTTCGTGACGCTCGCGGTGACACGGCGCGCACCTGTGCCCCAGCTCTGACGTGACCGTGTGGCCGCTCTCCGCGAACGGCGGGTCGTGGTCGTACTCGAGCAGGTCGGTCGAACCGCAGTCGATGCATCGCGGCTGCTGCTCGTCGACCAGCGCCTTCTGACGCGGCGTGGGATGACGTCGGGTGTTCGTGGCATCGATCGGCTTGCCGTCGACGTCGTGGATGAGCGCCCGGATCATCGCCGTGGGCACCAGGGAGGCCACCGCGTGTCCGGCGATCGGCGTGCCGTCGTCCAGCGAGCAGCCGTCGGCCCGGACGTGGAGGACGAGCTCGGTGTCGACCTTGGCGCCGGTGCCGTTGGTCAGGAGGTCGACGAGGGCGAGCGCTCGCTGCCGGGCCAGGCTGGAACGGTCGCCGGCGGGCACGATCTTCTGCCGGACCCGCTGATCCACGGCGGCGTGCACCGCCTGGATCGCCAGCATCGGCG
The DNA here is from genome assembly GCA_023450775.1 of Actinomycetes bacterium. GTDB lineage: Bacteria > Actinomycetota > Acidimicrobiia > Acidimicrobiales > Microtrichaceae > Dermatobacter. Next base: position 10,274 of record JAEXGP010000251.1, read on the forward strand.
CGCGGAGCACGATGCGACCCATGCCGTCGGGTTCGACGGTCCGCCAGTAGCCGGTCCGGCGGCGCTGGCGCTCCTCGGACGTCTCTGGGTCCTCGTTGTCGCCGCACCAGCCGGCCAGGACCGCGGCGACGTCGTCGCACGGGAGGTCCTGCACGAGCTGGATGAGCTCCGCCTGTCGTTCGACGTGGTCGACCGCGATCCGGGTGAGCGTCCGGACGCTGGCGTACGAGAGGGCGCCCTCCGCATAGGCCTTCGCCACCTCGGGCAGCCGCACGAGCGATCGTGCGATGCGCAGCCACTCCCGAGCGGTGCCGACGTGGACGCGCAGGCGCTCGGCCACCCAGTGGGCGCACGTGCGGTGCCCGGTCCGTGCCCACTCGCCGGAATCGTCGAAGGGCGCGAGCGCAGCGAGGAGTTGGCGTCGCGCGCCCTCCATGGCACCGCCCGCGGCGAGTATCCGTGCCGCCCAGTCGCCGTCGTGTCCGACCGCTCGTTCGTCCGCCATGGCTCGCCTTCGGTTCGGGCGCGAACATGCGCCGACTCCGAGGGAAGATCGCCGCACGTCCGACTCGGCTGCGGCGTCCCGCAGCCTACGAACCACCCCCGACAGTCACCCTCCGTGGTCCCGGCGCGTCGGCCGACGCGTCGCCGCCACGTTCCGTGACCGGTTCACCCCGTCCGCACGCAGCCGTTCTCGTAAGGTCCACCCATGACCTTCCCGACCAAGGGCCGCAGCTCCGACGACATCCTCGCCGAGGTCGCGGCGGAGCGGAGCGAGGACCTGGACTGGCGTGGCGGCCGGGCCTTCAGCCTCGTCTACAACGTCGACGACCCCGAGCTCGAGGCGCTGCAGCACGAGATCGCCGCCAGCTTCCTGCACGAGAACGCCCTCAACCCCTTCCGCTACCGGACGCTGCTGCGGATGGAGGCCGAGGTCATCGACATGGCGTGCTCGCTGTTCGGCGCCACCGCCGGCTCCATGTCGTCCGGCGGCACCGAGTCGATCTTCCTCGCCGTGCAGACCTCCCGCGACCACGCCCGGGCCCGTGGCGTCACCGCGCCCCAGCTCGTCTGCGCCGACACCGCGCACCCGGCGTTCGCCAAGGCGTGCAAGTACCTGGACGTCGAGCAGGTCCTCCTGCCGACCCGGGCCGACGGCAGGGCCGATCCCGAGCGCTTCGCCGCCGCGATGGGGTCGAACACCTCGCTCGTCGTCGTGTCGTCGCCCTGCTACCCGTTCGGCGTGATCGACCCGATCGCCGAGATCGCCGGCCTGGCGGCGGAGCGGGACCTGCTCTGCCACGTCGATGCCTGCCTCGGCGGCTACCTCCTGCCCTGGTGGGAGCGCCTCGGCGAACCCGTCCCGCCCTGGGACTTCCGCGTCGAGGGCGTGACCTCCCTCTCCGCCGACATCCACAAGTACGGCTACACGTACAAGGGCGCCTCCACCGTCCTGTACCGCGACCAGGACCTCTACCGGCGCCAGATCTTCATGTACGACAGCTGGCCCGGCGGCCTGTACGCGTCGTCGAGCTCGGCGGGTACCCGCCCGGGTCCGCCGATCGCCGGCGCGTGGGCAACGATGACCCACCTGGGCGAGGACGGTTATCTCCGCCTGGCCGAGCGGGTCCGGACCGCCATGCGGGGATTCACCGCCGGCATCGAGGGCATCGACGGCCTCCGCATCACCTCGGACCCCGACCTCTCGCTCTTCGAGTTCGGGTCGGACCCCGACCGGGTCGGCGCCGCTCCCGTCGACATCGGCGGCGTGGCCGACGTCATGGACGACAAGGGCTGGAACCTGGACCGCCAGCAGGGCGGCCTCCACGTGATGCTCTCTCCCGGGCACGACAAGGTGGTCGACGCCTTCGTGAGCGACCTGGCGGACGCCGTGGCCCACCACGACGCGGACCGTGGGGGCGACCACGTGTACGGCGGTGTCGTCGACCGGGCCTGACGTCCACGGCACGCCCGACGGCCCGCCCGTCGGTGCGGTGCTGTGCGGCGGCGCCAGCTCGCGAATGGGCGCGGACAAGGCCATGCTCGTCACGCCCACCGGTCCGCTGGCGGGCGTGGTGGCGGCGGCGCTCGGTGGGGCCGGCTGCACCCAGGTCGTCCTGGTCGGCGGCGATGGGGAAGGGCTCACCGACGCGACCGGCATCCCGTGGATCCCCGATCTCGACCCCGGCCAGGGCCCGCTCGGCGGTGTCGCCACCGTCGCCGCCCACCATCCGGGCCGGACGCTCGTCGTCTGCGCCTGTGACCTGCCGTGGATCCGGGCCTCGGACCTGGCGACGCTGATCGACAGCCTCCGCGAGACCCGAGCCCACGTGGCGGTGCACGACCTCGACGGCACGCCCCAGTGGTCGGCGATCGCCCTCAGCCCGACCGCCGCCTCCGCGCTGGCTGCGGAGTTCCGCCAAGGGGAGCGTGCGATCCACCGAGCGGTCGCCCACAGCGGCCTCGCGGTGGCGCACGTGACCCCGTCCCGGCCCGACGCGGTGGCCGACGTCGACCACCCCGAGGACCTGCCCGATGCCTGGCGGCGGCCCGCACCGCAGCCCCGCCCGACCCCCGAGGCGACCCCCGAGGATCACTGAACCCGCTTCGGCCGAGTCGCCGGTCCGGTGCCCGCTCGGGGTAGGTTGCCCTCGTGGCCATCGAGGAGATCACCGTCGACGAGCTGGACGGTCTGCGTGACGGCGGCGCCTTCGTGCTCGACGTCCGCAACCCCGACGAGTACGAGGAGGCTCGGGTCCCGGGCGTCGTGCTCATCCCGTTGCCCGAGCTGGAATCCCGCTACGTGGAACTGCCGGTCGTCGACACCGTGTACGTGATCTGCCGGAGCGGCGCCCGCAGCGCCCGGGCGGCCGAGTTCCTGGAGTCCCGGGGGACGCACGCGGTGAACGTGGCCGGGGGGACGCTCGCCTGGATCGACTCCGGCCGGGCCGTCGACTCCGGCCCGACGGACTGAGGCGCGCCCACGTCGTGAGCGACGAAGGCGCTGGCGAGTACACGCTGATCGAGGACGACGCGGCGTTCGAGGACCTGCTCGACCGTCTGGCCGACCAGGACCGCTACGCCATCGACACGGAGTTCCACCGCGAGCGGACCTACTTCCCGCACGTGGCGCTCGTGCAGATCGCCGACCGCCACGGCGTGGCGCTGGTCGACGCCCTGAGCGTGGACCTGCGGCCCTTCGCCCGCATCCTGGACAGCGACGCGCTCGCGATCATGCACGCGGCCCGCCAGGACATGGAGGTGCTCGAGCGCAGCACCGGCACCATCCCGTCCCGTCTGGTCGACACGCAGATCGCCGCCGGCTTCCTGGGGTACACCAGTCCGTCCCTGGCCACGCTGCTCGAGCGGGAGCTCAAGGTGCGTGCGCTCAAGGCGGACCGCCTGACCGACTGGCTCCGGCGTCCGCTCAAGCCGGCGCAACTGGACTACGCGGCGGCCGACGTCGCCTACCTCCTCGAGCTCCACGACGTCCTGTGGGAGCGGCTGGTCGACCGGGGAAGGGACCAGTGGGTGCTGGACGCGTGCGAGGAGCTCCGCACCGAGTACCGCGGCCCGCGCGACCCCGACGACGCGTGGCGCCGCATCAAGGAGCTCCGCCACCTGCGCGGCAGCACGCTCGCGGTGGCCCAGGCGGTGGCGGGCTGGCGGGAGCGCCGGGCGATCGAGACCGACCAGACGCCGCGCTTCGTCCTGTCGGACCTGGGTGTGGTGTCGGTGGCGAGCGCCGCGCCCACCAGCCTGGAGGAGCTGCGGTCCCTCCGCGGTGTCGACGGACGGAGCCTCCGGGGCGGCATGGGCGACGACCTCCTCGCGGTGATCGCCGGCGCGGCGGGGAGCCGCCCGCAGCGTGCGCCGGCGCAGACCGTGCCCGAGTTGCCGGGCGAGCTGCGTCCGGCGGTGCCTCTCATCTCGGCGTGGGTCAGCCAGCTGGCACGCGAGCTCGAGCTCGAGACGTCCATGCTCGCCACCCGAGCCGACCTCGAGGACCTGCTGCGCGGCGTCCCCGAGGCCCGCCTCACGCAGGGCTGGCGAGCCGAGCTCGTGGGCGAACCCATCCGGCGGCTCCTCGAGGGCGAGGCGGCCCTGGCGTTCGACCGCACCGAGGGACTGATCCTCGAGGACCGCGGCTGACGCCCGGGCGGCAACCAGCACGCGACACAGCTAGAGCGCGGCCAGCACCACGGCGGTCGCGACCACGCATAGCACGCCCACCGCGACCCACGCGTAGGTGATGTCGCCCCGGCGGAACCACCGTGCCGCCAACCAGGTCACCCGGAGCAGCGGCGCCGCGATCACCACGACGATCGCGGCCGTGGCGGCCCATGTGCCGGCGTCGCCGGGCAGGACCGAGCCGGCGACCGCCAGGGCCACGGCGACGATCATCGCCATCCGCGACGCGGCGACGAGTGCGTCGAAGCGGCCGGCGCGCGGGTCCGGGATCGACATGCCGGCCGCGCCGTCGGGTCCGTCGCCGCCGCCCATCGGCACCTCGTTCACAGCGTGCGCCCGATCACGACCGCGGCGATCACGATGAGCAGCAGCGCGGTGAGCCTGCGGAGCACCGTGGGCGGCGCACCGGTCTGCAGCCGTGCACCCACGAGGCCGCCCACGAACGCGCCGGCCAGGGCCGCGCCGCCCGCCTCGATGCCGAGGTCGCCCCGGATCGCGTAGACGAGGAGCCCGGTGGTCGCGGTGATGCCGAGCGTGAATGTGGTGGTCGCAGCCGCCACCTTCACGGGGATCTTCATGATCTCGCTCATGGCCGGCGTCTTGAGGAACCCTGCGCCCACCCCGGAGAGACCCGAGACGATCCCCGCCGCCAGCGCGGCCGCCAACCCCGCCGGCAGATGCCGGGCCTGGTACGGGACCACGTGGCCGTCAAGCACGTACTGACCGCCGAGCGTCCCCGGCCACTCGCCGGGGACCTCCTCGGCACCGAACGTGGCCGACGGCAGGTTGCGGATGCCCTTGCGGGCCACCGCGGCGACGGCACCGACCAGGGCCGCCACCCCCAGGATCCGGGCCAGCAGCACCTCGCTCACGCTCGCGGCGGCGAGCGCTCCGGCCGCCGCGCCGGCGGAGGCGGCGAGCTCGAAGGTCAGGCCGATGCGGTGGTGGACGCGCCCCTCGTCGAGCTGCCGTGCGCCGGCGGCCAGCGAGGAGGCGCCGACGGTGAGCAGGCCGATCGGTGCCGCCTCGATCGGCGCGACGCCGAGCGCGAGCAGCACGGGGACGAGCAGCGTCGCCCCGCCGATGCCGACCACCGAGCCCAGCAGCGCGCTGCCGGTCGCCAGCGCGGCCACGACCAGGAGCGGCAGGTTCACCCTTCGCCGAGGTCCGTGATCCGCGCCTCGTCCGGCCCGAGCGGCGCGTCGCCGTCGGGCGGCGTGGCGGGGTCCGCAGTACCGCCGATCCAGGACCCTCCGGCGCCCGGGACGGACACCTCCTCGTCGGTGAAGTTGACCGTCACCTCCACCGAGCGAGGCCCGGCGGCATCGTCGACGACCCAGCGCCGGAACCGCACGACGCCGTCGGGGGCGTCGAGCAGCTCGACGCGCCCGCGGTGCAGGGCGGGGAGCCGCCGCCGCAGCTGCAGCAGCCGGCGGTAGTGCTCGAGCATCGACGCCGGGTCACCGGTCTGGCGCGCCACGCTCAGTGCGGCGGCGTCCGGCGCGAACGGGAGCCACGGATCGGCGGGCCACCCGCAGTCGGGGGAGTCGTCCCAGGGGATCGGCGCCCGGCACCCGTCGCGGCCACCGGGGTCGACGACGCGGTCGGGAGGGATGACCGCGTCCTGCAGGCCGAGCTCCTCGCCCTGGTACAGGAACGGGGTGCCCCGCAGCGTGAGCAGCAGCACGGCGGCGGCGCGGGCGCGGGCTTCGGTGCCGTAGCGGGTGCGGTGGCGGACGACGTCGTGGTTGGACAGCACCCAGCACGGCCAGCCGTCGACGGGCTCGTAGAGCTCGATGGCGCTGGCGATCTCGTCGGTCCAGACGGAAGCGTCCCACGGCGAGTGCAGCGCCGGGATGTTGAAGCCCAGGTGGAGCTCGTTGCCCTGGCCGAGGAAGTCAACCACCCGCTCGCGCTCGAACACGTAGGTCTCGCCGATGAGGGCCGGCGGACGGTCGAACCGATCGGTCTCCGCTCGCAGCTGCCGCAGGCGGAGGTGCACCCCCGGTCCGTGATCGAGCACGCAGGCAGGGATGCCGACGAGCTCCGGCGGTGTGTTCACGTCGAGCTGCTTGCCGACGGTGTGGACCACGTCGATGCGGAAGCCGTCGACGCCGCGGTCGCTCCAGAACCGCAGGATGTCGGTCATCGCCGCGGCCAGCTCGGGGTTGTTCCAGTCGACGTCGGGCTGCTCGGGCAGGAAGAGGTGCAGGTAGTACTGGTCGGTGGTCGGATCGAAGGTCCACGCCGGGTAGTCGCCGAACGCGGCACGCCAGTCGGTCGGTGGACCGCCGTCGGGCGCCGGGTCCCGCCACACGTACCAGTCTCGCTTGGGGGATTCCCGGGACGACCGCGACTCGGTGAACCAGGGGTGGTGGTCGGACGTGTGGCCGGGCACGAAGTCGAGGACGACCTTGATGCCCATGCCGTGGGCGACCTCGACCAGCCGGTCGGCGTCTCCGAGCGAGCCGAAGATCGGGTCGACGTCGCAGTGGTCGGAGATGTCGTAGCCGAAGTCGGCCATGGGCGAGCGGAAGAACGGCGAGAACCACACGGCGTCCACGCCCAGGTCCCGGAGGTGGGACAGGTGAGCGGTCGCGCCCGCCAGGTCGCCCACACCGTCGCCGTTCGCGTCGGCGAAGCTGCGCGGGTACACCTGGTAGACCACGCCGTGGCGCCACCAGGCGCGGTCGGGATCCTCGGCTGCGTGCTGGGTCGTCACGCGGTCACACTATCCAGGCCTCGGACCCGGCCCGGCGCCCGCCAGGGCGCCCGGAGGGGCGCTCGGACGGGCGCTCGGACAGCGAGAAGGACGGCATTCCAGGGCTGGATCGGGCGCCCGGGGGTACATCCGGGATGTTCTCAGGCCGCGCTACACTGGTACGTCCGGTCGTTGATGACGGGGAGTGCTCTGTGAAGAAGGGTCGGCATCGCCGCTACGAAGAAGCCCGGGCATTGAAGCGCGGCCCGGATCTGGACATCGAGGCCATCTTCACCGACCTGGAGTCCGATCGCCCCCCGGCGGCCCCCGACGACCTCGAGGCGCCGTACGACGACGTCGACGAGGACGATCCCGACGTCTACGACGACCGGGACTGAGCCAGTAGGGCGTTGATCTCGTCCGGTCCCGCGTCGGCGGGGAGCCGGATCCCGCTGCTCGGCAGCAGCGCGGCCCAGGGCGCGTCCTCCACGTCACCGTGGGGCGGCAGCACCGGCCGTCCCCGGACCGCGAGTCCGGCGGGTCCCGCGCCCGGCGTGGCCGGATGCCGGAACGACAGCGTGCGACACCACAGGCCGCCGTCGCTCAACGTCAGCACCCGCGGGCGCTCCATTGCGTCGAGCACCCGGAGCACGCTGCGGTGCAGCGCCCGCGTCCACTCGTCCGCCAGGCCGACCATGTCGTCGGGTCGGAACGGCTCGCGCGCCCGTCGCCGGACGGCCAGCACCGGCTCCATCTTCGCCTTTCGGTGACCTCCGCGGACGCGGGCGGCCGACCGCCCGGTGAGCCGTCGGGGCCGCACGCCGGCGAGCCGGCTGTCCTTGCGCCATCCGGCCGCCTCCTGGGCGACCGCAGCGATGCGCGCCGCGTCCTGCTCGGCCACCCGTTCGCCGGTCGGTCCCCGGAGCGCCTTGCCCGCCGCAGCGATCGACTCGAGCGCGTCCACGAGCAGCTGGTTCTCGACGGTGTCGAAGCTGCGCTCGGTGGTCATGCACACGAACACGTCGTCGTTGCCGAGCGCGTTGGCGCGGGCGGTGATCGTCTCGGCCCACATGATCGGGCCGCGGACCGAGTTGATGCAGCGCTCCGCCGCGTTGGTCACCGTGGTCGGCAGGGTCCGGATGCGGACCTCCATGCCCTCGAGCAGGTGCTCGGCCTCCTCGGACGCGGCGAGCGCGATGGCCGTGGCATCCGCGAGCGTGGCGTTGTCGATGCCGGTCAGGGCGGTGGCGCACGCGATGGCAGGCGACCGCGGCGATCGTCGGCGCCAGAGCTCGGCGGTCGGCTCGAGCGGCGCGGCCGAGCCGGTCGTGGCGGCGTCGGAGCGCAGGCCGTCGGTGGCCGCGGCGCTGCCGGATGCGGCGCCCGACGTCGCCGCCTCGGCGTCCACGATCAGCCGACCAGTTCCTCGCCGAGGAGCTCGGCGACGACCCGCCGGGCCTCCTGCTGCTCGGGCGGATCGAGCTGCTTCGCGATCGTGCGGTACAGGCTCACCGCGGTGTGCTCGTCGATGCCCTCGAACTGGGGCAGGAAGAACGCGTAGAAGACCTCGAACAGCATGCGGGACTCGGAGATGTCGTCCCGGCCGCGACGGCTCACGTAGCGCATGGCGTCGACGTAGATCGCGGGTCCCAGGTTGTTGAGCTGGCGGAGGGGGAGCAGCTTCTTGACCAGCTCGCCGTCGCCCTCCAGCAGCCGCTCGTACGCCCAGTCGGGCGGCGTGGTGACCTCGATGAACGCGAAGCGGCGCATGAGCGCGTAGGACATGTCGAACAGCAGGTGCTTGTCCAGGGCGTTCATGGTGGCGATGATCCGCCAGCTGGCCGGGAGCCGGATCGGGTCGGTCTCGCCCGGCGGCTCGACGCCGTGAGGGACGAGCGAGATCGGCTTGATCTGGCCGCTGCGACGGAAGGGCAGGACCACGGCGGAGCCCGACAGCACGGTGAAGAGCTGGCCGAACGCACGGTCGAAGTTCGATCGGTTGAGCTCGTCGATGACCAGCCACTTGCCGGTCTCGATGGCCTCGACGAACAGGCCGGGACGGAAGATCAGGCCCTCGGGGGTCGGCTGGAGGCCGCCGATCGTCTCGAAGGTGGTCCACTCCGACGTGGCGGTGGTCGGCTGGTAGCCGGTGCACAGCATGGAGTGCCGGCCCAGCTCGGCCGCCAGGTAGGCGAGTGTGGTCTTCCCGGTGCCGGGCGGGCCGGTCAGGATGACGTGCTTGCCGGCGTCGAGCGCCGCGACCAGCTGGTCGACGACGTACGGAGGGAAGATCATCCCCTCCTGCTCGGCGACCCGGGTCAGTTCGGGGGCGGAGAACGCGGTCACACCTCAGAGTTCGGCGCGCTCCGATCGTGCCTTGAGCATCCGGTGGCGGGCCGATCGGCCACCGCCGCACTCCACCGGATGCGACACGGGGGCCCGCTGCTCAGCCGGCGGGGGCGTGGGTGCGGCGCCGCACGGCGGGATGCGGCAGCCAGGTGACCCCCGAGGCGGGGCCGTCGTCCACGCCCAGGTGCTCCCGGAGCAGGTCGTAGACGGTCTGGCCCACCAGGCCGACGATGTCGTCGCGGCACGTGGTCACGAGCGGCTCGTGGGCGGTGAACGCCTCGGGCGCCTCGGTGCACCACCAGTGGAACTCCAGGCCGCCCTCGCCCCAGTCCCGGCGGCGCCACTCGCGCACGGTGTGCGTGGTGTGGCCCACCTCGTCGGTGTGGTACTCGAGGCGGATCGGCACCTGCCAGCACACCTCGGGCTTCCAGTCCATGGGCCGCTCACCCGCGTCGAGCGCCGCCACGTGCAGCGCACAGCCGGCGCCGCGGTGGAAGTCGGGTCGGTTGAGCAGGATGCAGGCGCCGTCGTGGACGCGGGTCACCCAGTCGCCGTCGTCGTTGCGGGTGATCGCGCCGCCCTGCTGACGGGCCTCCTTGCGGAGCTGCCACTGGTCCTTGCTCAGGCGCCCGACGAGCTCGCGCACGCGGACGCGGTCGGGCTTGTCGGCGAAGTGGGCACCGAACGAGCAGCACCCGTGACCCAGGTGCGCGGCGTCCTCCTCGAGGACCCCCTTGCACCCGTCGTTGAAGATGCACCGGTACGGGCTCATGAGGAACGTCGCGTCGAACATCCACGTGTCGCCGTCGTGCTCGAAGCTCACCCACTGGCGCGTGGTCGTGTCGTCGGAGCCGGGCGGGTCGGGTTCGGTGGTGCCGGGGGGAGGAGCCACGTCGGCACCCTACCGACGCCGGACACCTCCGCTCGCACCACCGAGGTGCACCACATGTCACTCGGGGGTGGTAGAGCTGGTCGCCATGGCTGGTGAGTTCGAGGACATCAGGTCGCGTCTCGAGGTGATCGCGGAGGAGCTCGCGGATCTGGCGATCGTGCGCCTGCGCGAATCGATCGACGCGGGCGGCGGCGAGCTCCCGGTCGACGAGCGTCGCCTCACCCGTGCGCGACGCGCGGTGGAGAAGGCGATCAACCTGCTCGACGAGCCCGACGACGCCGTCTGACGGGCGAACGGCGCTGGCGTGACCCGCGCCATCTCGGTGGGCGCGGCCGCCGGCCGCCGGTAGGTTCGGCCCATGGCCAGGGTCAGGGACGGCATCGACGACGTGGTCCGCGACTGGGTCGGCGCGCAGCACCTCTTCTTCGTGGCGACCGCGCCGTCGGGCGACGCCGGCCACGTGAACGTGTCCCCCAAGGGCATGGGTGACACGTTCACGTTCCTCGACGGGGACCGCTGCGCCTACCTGGACCTGACCGGCAGCGGCGCCGAGACGGTGGCGCACCTTCGCCAGAACGGCCGCATCACGCTCATGTGGTGTGCGTTCGAGGGCGCGCCCCGGATCATCCGCTTCCACGGCTCCGGCCGGGTGGTGCTGCCGAGCGACTCCGAGTGGGCCGAGCTGCTGGCGCGGTTCGGCGAGCACCGGGGCGCCCGCTCCGTGATCGTCGTCGACGTCGAGCGCGTGGCCGACTCGTGCGGCTACTCCGTGCCGCTCATGGACTTCGTGGCCGACCGCACCCGCCTGGACGACTGGGCGTCGAACCGCAGCGACGACGAGCTGGCGAGGTACCGGGCGCGCAAGAACGCCGTGAGCATCGACGGGCTGCCGGCGTTCGACGTGGGGACCGGGCCGGGCTGATCACCGCCCCGACGTGTGTCAGAACGCGTTGATGGCCCGGATCATCGCGTGCAGGCGGGCGTACTCGTTGTTGATGAACCGGAAGCGGATCCGGTGCATGGAGAGCGCGTCGCCGTCGGCCACCTCGGCGGGCGAGGGCTCGGTCCGCTCGATCCGGCCCGACGCGACGATGTCGGCGAACTGCTCGTTGAGCTGGTCGAGCTGCTCGTCGGTCAGCTCCTTGGTGAGCCGCAGCACCAGTCGACCGCCGACGTAGCGGATCGAGTCGAACACCCGGTAGAAGCGGGTCAGGTGCTCGATGGCGTCGTCCACGTCGGACGTGATGTGGAACAGGTCCAGGTCGTCGCGACGGATCAGGCGGGAGTCGAGGAGCTCGACCTCCAGGAAGTGCCGGAAGCTCCGCCAGTACGCGTCCCCCTCGGGCTCGAAGAGCACGATCGGGGCGGGGACCTCGCGGCCGGTCTGCAGGAGGGTGAGGAGCTCGAAGGTCTCGTCCATGGTCCCGTACCCGCCGGGGAACATGACGTACGCGGACGCCTCCTTCATGAAGGTCAGCTTCCGGTTGAAGAAGTACTTGAAGTTGATGACCTTGCCGTCGTTGACCATGACGCCGCCGCCCGCCGGCTCGAACGGGAGCACGATGTTCACGGCGAAGCTGTTCTCGGCGCCGGCGCCCTCGATGCCGGCGGTCATGATCCCCGGGCCGCCACCGGTGATGACCATCCATCCCTCGTCCGCGATCGCCCGGCCCACCGCCCGCGCCGCGCCGTAGGCCGGCTCGTCGATGCCGGTGCGGGCCGACCCGAAGATCGCCAGCTTCCGGATCGACCGGTAGGGGTCGAAGACGTGGAAGGCGTAGCGCATCTCCTTGAGGGTCGAGTTGGCGATCTTGAGGTCGCCCCGGGACAGGCCCTCCTTGGACATGCGCAGGACCGACGTCATCAGCTCGAACGCCAGGTCCTGGTTCCGCTCCACGCCGGCGTCAGAGAGCAGCTGTTCGACGCGCGCGTCCAGCTCGTCGTCGCCGGTCCGGTACCTCGGTCTGCGCTCGGCCATCGGCCGATCACGGTACCGGGCACCGGCCCGAGGGCGGTCGCCGGGCCCGCGGCGTCGTGGATCGACCGCTCACGGGCGTCGCCGTGGGAAGATCCGCGCCGGTGGACGACGGCGCGGTGGAACCCGGCGGGGACGGAGGGGGTGTGGTGGACATCAGCGACAGCGGTGCCACGACCCAGGTCGTCGCACGGGCGCCCGAGCGATCGGACTTCGACCTGCTGTTCGCGCGGACGTACCCGTCGGTCGTCGGCCTCGCCCGCCGGGTGCTCGACCGGGACCGGACGGCCCCCTCGGCGTCGGACCCGGTGGCCGACGAGGTGGCGGTCGAGGCGCTGAGCCGCGCCCGGGTGCACCACCTCCGGGACACGGACCGGGCGGCCGAGCGGATCATCGGGTGGGCGGCCGACCTCTGCTTGTCCCGCCTGATCGGCCACCCCGGTCGCGTCGCGCTGCCCGAGGGTGCACGGGCCGACGAACTCCTGCCCGCGGACCTGCTCGAGGACGGCGTCGGCGCCGAGTGGGACGTCCACGGCCTGGCGCTCTGGGAGCTGCAGGAGGCGCTGTCCGGGGCCCGTCGCACCGACCGCCGCGTGGGCGTGCTGTGCCTCGGGTGCGGGCTGCCGCCGTGGCAGACCGCCGCCCTGCTCGGCCTGGACCTCGACGACGTCACCGAGCGGCTCGGCCGCGTGGGCGTGCGCCTGGCCGACCGCCGCCGGGTGTCCGCCGAGGTGGAGAGCCCGCTCGACGCGCGGCTGGGGGACCAGTGAGCGACCTCAGCGACGTCGAGGTGGTGCCGGATGCAGCCGGGACCGCGGCGACGACCGGCGATCGCGCCGCTGCCGGCGACGGTCCCGCAGGCGACGGCACCTCGATCGCCGGGGGAGCGCACGACGACGGGCCGTCACCGCTCGCCGCGGTGCTGGCCGGCCTGGCCGTGCCCGGCCTCGACATGGAGAAGGCGCGTCACCTGGTCCGACTGCGGGCCGGTCGCCGGATGCGCCGCCGCCGGGTGGTGCTCGGCGGCGTCGGGGCCATCTGCGCGGTGACGCTCGCGATCGTGATGTGGCCGCATCCCGACCCCGAGGAGATCAACGCAGACGGGGACCGCACCACCACGACGACCACGACCACGATCGCTCCGGCCACCACGGCGCCGCTCGTCGAGACCACGATCGGGGTGACCACGGTGGCGCCGTCCACGACGGTGCCCGTAGTCGTGACCACGGTCCCGATCACCACCGTGCCGCCCACCACGATCCCGCCCAACCAGGCCATGACGGCCACGGCGAAGCTGGTGGACACCGAGGGCAAGGATCTGACCGCTCCCGTCGCGGGTCAGACGGTGGCGCTGCAGGTCAGCTGGAGCGACGCCGACGTCGCGGATCCCGCCTCGGTCGAGGCGACCGCGGACTTCGGGGATCCGGCGGTCACGCTGCCGGTGACCGGCTCCACCCGACCCGCGTGTGACGGACCGGGCACGGGAGCGAACGGGGTGATCACGGTGCCGTTCCGGTACGCCACCCCGTCCGGCGCCGGCGAGACCCGTTCGATCCGCGTCGAGGTGACGGCGTGCGACGGGAACGGTTCGTACGGCGAGCGCCTGCGTCTCGACGTGCCGGTCCGGGTCGTCGCAGCGCCGGCCGACCGGCGCGTCGTGGTGGTCGGCGGCGGTGACGGGCGGTCGCCCGACGCCGCCGAGGTGCTCGCGGGGAGCGAGGTCGTGGCGCCACGGCTGCCGGACCTGACGCAGGTCCTGCCCGACGGCGCCACGCGGGCGACGGTCGCCACGATCCGGTCGAACTACTCCGGGCCCGTGTTCCTGCGCTGGGGCACGTCCTGCCAGCAGTCGAAGGACCCCGTGAGCGCGGGCAGCTCCACGGTCACGCTGCCCCTGACGCCCGGACCGTCCGCCTGCCCCGCGTAGCGCACGAGTCCGGGGTGCTCCGGGCCGTCCCGCTCAGGCCGCCGACACGGGCGTCGGGTCGTCCACCCGGCCGTAGAGCGTGGTGCGTTGCACCAGCGTCCGCCCGAGGGGTTCGAGCATGGCGCGGAAGTCCTCGGCGCTGGCCATCGTGCCGTGCTCGGCACCGGCGGCCCGGCTGATGTTCTCGTCCATCAGCGTGCCGCCGAGGTCGTCGACGCCGGCCTGCAGCAGCTGCGACACGCCCGGCAGCCCGAGCTTCACCCACGACGCCTGCACGTGGTCGATGTCGGCGCGGTACGTGATCCGGGCCACCGCGTGCATCAACACGACCTCCCGGAACGTCGGGCCGCGCCGAGAACGGTGCTGCAGGTACAGCGGGGCAGCCATGTGCACGAACGGCAGGCCGACGAACTCGGTGAAGCCGCCGGTCTCGCGTTGGAGGGCCCTGGTCGCCAGCAGGTGCCGGGCCCAGCTGCGCGGGTGCTCGACGGTGCCGAACATGATCGTCACGTTGCTGTTGAGCCCCACGGAGTGCGCGGTGCGGTGCGCCTCCAACCACTCCTCGGTGTTGATCTTGTCGGGGCAGATCACGGCCCGGACCTCGTCGTCCAGGATCTCGGCCGCGGTGCCCGGCAACGTGCGGAGCCCGGCCTCCTTGAGGCGGGTGAGGTAGTCGGCGAGCGGTTCGCCCAGACGGCGAGCGCCTTCGGTCACCTCCAGCGCGGTGAACCCGTGGACGTGCATGTCGGGCACCGCGTCCTTCACGGCGCGGGCGACGTCGATGTAGTAGTCGCCGTCGAAGTCGGGGTGGATGCCGCCCTGCAGGCAGACCTCGGTGGCGCCCTCGGCCGCCGCCTCGACGGCGCGCTGCGCGATGTCGTCGAGCGTCAGCAGGTAGGGGTTCCCGCGCAGGTTGAGGCTCAACGGGCCCTTGGAGAACCCGCAGAACCGGCACTTGAACGTGCAGACGTTCGTGTAGTTGATGTTGCGGTTGCGGACGTAGGTGACGTCGTCGCCGACCAGCTCGCGCCGCAGGTCGTCCGCGACGGCCGCGATCGCGGCGACCTCGGGGCCGCGGGCGGCGAACAGCGTGAGGATCTCGTCCTCGCCGACCTCCTGACCGGCGCGCACGCCGTCGAGCACCTCCGCGACCGCGCCGGTGATGCGGTCCGACGGCGCGGGCACCAGCACCGGGGGAGCGACGGGCGCACCCGAGTACCACTGCGTGGAGCGGGGACCGACCAGCGTGACCTCGGCATCGTCGCCCACCGGGGTGATCGCCGCGACCTTCTGCCGGAACTGCGCGCCCGGGTCGTCGCGACCCAGGCCCTCGGCGTCGGAGCGGTCGAGCACGGCGAAGTGGAGGCCCTCGTCGAGCCACCGCCGGGGCTCCAGCGCGAACTCGGGGTGCACGGTCAGCCGAGGGGCGAGCGCGAAGCCGCGGGCCTCGGTGACGATCCGCAGCCGGTCGAGGTCCGGCCATGGACGCTCGGGGTTCACGTGATCCGCGGTGACCGGCGAGACGCCGCCCCAGTCGTCGATGCCGGCGTCCAGCAGCACGCCGAAGTCGTCGGAGAGGTTCGGCGGGGCCTGCAGGTGGATCTCGGGCGGGAGGATGAGGCGGGCCAGGGCGATGGCGTCCAGGTAGACGTCGGGCGGGCACGGCGGGGCCAGGTGCATGGCGGTGCCGTCCTTGGGCAGGAAGTTCTGGACGATCACCTCCTGCACGTGGCCGTGCCGGCCGTGCGACTCGGCGATGGCCACCAGCGCGTCGATCCGGTCCTGCCGGGACTCGCCGATGCCCACGAGGATCCCGGTGGTGAACGGGATGGCGAGCTCGCCGGCGGCCTCGAGCGTGGCCAGCCGCCTGGCCGGCACCTTGTCGGGCGCGCCGCGGTGGGCGGGCAGGTCGCCGTTGAGCGACTCGATCATCATCCCCTGCGAGGGCGACACCGTCCGGAGCAGGGCCAGGTCCTCGTGCGACAGCGCGCCGGCGTTGGCGTGCGGGAGCAGGCCGGTCTCGTCCAGCACCAGCCGGCACATGGCGGCGAGGTACTCGACGGTCGAGGAGTAGCCCCGCTCGGCCAGCCACTCCCGGGCGACCGGGTAGCGGTCCTCGGGCGCCTCGCCCAGCGTGAACAGCGCCTCGTGGCAGCCCCGGCGGGCGCCCTGCCGAGCGATGCGCAGCACCTCCTCGGGCGACAGGAACGGCGACTCGAGCCGGGCCGGGGGCTGGGCGAACGTGCAGTA
Source organism: Actinomycetes bacterium (assembly GCA_023450775.1). Lineage (GTDB taxonomy): Bacteria > Actinomycetota > Acidimicrobiia > Acidimicrobiales > Microtrichaceae > Dermatobacter. The sequence continues at coordinate 26,559 of JAEXGP010000251.1, forward strand.
GCCGCAGCGGTCGCGGCACAGCATCGTGAGCGGGATGAACACCTTGGGCGAGTACGTCACCCGGGTGCCGTGGGCGGCGTCGCGGACGGCACGCGCCCGCGCCATCAGCTCCTCGAGCGGCAGGTCGGCGAGCTCGCGCGGGGACGTGTCCAGCAGGTCGGTCATCCGGCTTCCCTTTCGGAGCGGCCGGGTCCCGGCCGGCTCGCGATGTCGGTGGGGGTGAAGTCCCGGTCGCAGGTCGGGCAGTGGAACCCGAGGTCGATCTCGGTCCCGCAGGGCTCGTGGACGAGGAGGGTGGGAGGTCCGTCCGGTCCGCTCAGCCACCGGTCGCCCCACTGCATGAGGGCGACCAGGATCGGCGAGAGCTGCAGGCCCATCGCCGTCAGGCGGTACTCGTCGCGGGGCGGGTGGTCCTGGTAGCGCCGCCGGGTCAGCACGCCGGCGTCGACGAGCTTGCGGAGCCGGTCGGCGAGCACCGCTCGGGGGATCTCCAGGTCGCGGCGCAGCTCGTCGAAGCGACGGAGCCCCCGGAAGGCGTCGCGCAGAATGAGGATCGTCCACCGGTCGCCCACGATGTCGAGCGATCGTGCGATCGAGCACGCCGCGTCTTCCGCGGGCGTGTCCTCGACGGCCCGGGCGTGGTGCGTGCCGTCGTGGGCAGGGAGGTCCTGGGCCATCGCCACGCCGGGCACCCTACCTCGGTTCAGGATCTGAACCCACCACCCCCGGGCGGCCCGCGCGACGATCTCCGCCATGACCGGCTCGACCGCGGACGACGTCCACCGGTTGGCGGCCGCCATGCCGCACGTCACCGTCGAGCTCGGCTCGCAGGGCAACGCGGTCTACCAGGTGGGCCGGAAGTCGTTCGTCTTCTTCCGCACGCCCCGGCCCGACGCGGTCGACCCCGACACCGGCGAGCGCTACGACGACGTGATCGTGCTCTGGGTGGCCGACGAGGAGGACAAGCGGGCGCTGGTCGAGGACCCCGACAGCCCGTTCTTCACCACCCCGCACTTCGACGGCCACCGCTCGGTCCTCGTGCGCGCCAGCCGCTTGCACGAGGTCGACCTCGACGAGCTGACCGAGATCGTGCAGGACGCGTGGCTGGCCCAGGCGTCACCGACGCGGGCACGGCGCTGGCTCGCCGACCACGGCCTGCCGGAGGACGCCTGAACCCGAGGACGGCTGAACCCGAGGACGGCCGGCGCCGGCGCCGACCGCGCGGCGCCAGGGGTCAGGACAGCTCGCGGGCGCGGGCCTCGAGCACGCCGAGCAGCTCGTCGAAGCTCTTCTCGAAGGCGGTGACGCCCTCGGCCTCGAGCACCTTCGACACGTCGAGCATGTCCACCTGGGCGCCGATCTCGGCCCACGTGGCGCGTGCGCCCTCGACGTCCGCGTCCAGCGTGCGGGCCACGGTGCCGTGGTCCTCGAACGCGGCGAGCGTCGCGTCGGGGATGGTGTTGACGGTGTCGGGCCCGATCAGCTGGTCGATGTAGAGGGTGTCGGGGTACGCCGGGTTCTTGGTCGACGTGGACGCCCACAGCGGACGCTGGATGCGGGCGCCGAGGGCTGCGAGCCGCTCCCAGCGCGGGCCCGAGAAGGCCTCCTTGGCCATCTGGCCGGCGAGCTGGCCCTGGGCCACGGCCGCCTGGCCGCGGAGGGCGAGGGCCTGCTCGGTGCCGACGGCCTCCAGGCGCCGGTCCACCTCGGTGTCGACACGGCTGATGAAGAAGCTGGCCACCGACGCGATCCGGCTCAGGTCACGACCGGCGTCGGACGCGGCGTCCAGGCCGTCGATGTAGGCCTCCATGACCGCGGCGTAGCGGTCGAGGCTGAAGATGAGCGTCACGTTGACGTTCACGCCCTCGGAGATCATCTGGCGGATCGCCGGCAGCCCTTCGACGGTGGCCGGGATCTTGACGAAGAGGTTCGGCCGGTCGATCCGAGCCCACAGGTCGCGGGCCATGGCGATCGTCGCGTCGGTGTCGCGGGCGAGCGACGGGGCCACCTCCACCGAGACGTAGCCGTCGCCGCCGTCCGAGCTGTCGTAGAGCGGGCGGAAGAGCCCGAGGGCGTCGGTGATGTCGTCGGTGACCATCGCCCAGTACGCGTCCTCGATCGACGCACCGCCCTTGACCAGCTCGGTCAGCTGCGCCGTGTACTCGTCGCTCGACTCGATGGCCTTCTGGAAGATCGACGGGTTCGAGGTGATCCCGCGCACCCCGCGGTCGATCCAGCGCTGGATCTCGCCGTCGGCGATCCAGCCCCGCTTGAGGTTGTCGAGCCACGGGCTCTGGCCCTGCTCGGTGTAGAGGTCCTGCAGGCGTCCCATGCGCGCCACGCTACTGCCGCGCCGGGACCCCCGACGCCGCACCGCACGGGTGGTCCGTGGCGCCGCGACCGCGGCGACGGCGGCCTAGGCGAGCAGGTCGCGGGCGACCGCCGCGACGTGGGCGGAGTTGATGCCGAGCTCGCGCAGCACCACGTCGCCCGGGGCCGACGCGCCGAAGCGGTCGATGCCGACCGACGCGTCCGCGTAGCGCTCCCAGCCCAGGGTGACGCCGGCCTCGACCGACACCGTGGGCACGCCGGGCGGGAGCACGGACGCCCGGTAGGCGGCGTCCTGTGCGTCGAACAGGCTCCAGCAGGGGAGCGAGACGACCTGGACCGACCGGCCCTCCTCGGCCAGGGTGCCGGCGGCCTCGAGCGCCACCGCCACCTCGGTGCCGGTGGCGACGAGCACGAGGTCGGGAGCGTCCGCGTCGGCGACCACGTAGCCGCCGCGGGCCACGCCCTCGACCGCCCGCTCGGCCGTGGTCGGCAGCACCGGGGTGTTCTGCCGGCTGAGGATCAGCGCCACCGGGCCGGTGCCCTCGATCGCCACGCGCCACGCGGCCGAGGTCTCGTTGCCGTCCGCCGGCCGGATCACGGTGAGGTCGGGGATGAGCCGCAGCGACATGACGTGCTCCACCGGCTGGTGGGTCGGGCCGTCCTCGCCCACGCCCACCGAGTCGTGGGTCCACACGAACACGCACTTGGCGTCGGACAGCGCGGCCAGGCGGGCGGCCGGGCGCATGTAGTCGCTGAAGACCAGGAACGTGCCGGCGGCGGGGAGGATCCCGCCGTGGTGTGCGGCGCCGACCATGATCGAGCCCATCGCGTGCTCGCGGATGCCGAAGTGGATCTGCGGGCCGCCCGGCGTGCTGGCGGACAGCACCTCCTTGCCGGGGAGCTTGGTGCCGGTGTTGCCGATGAGGTCCGCCGCGCCGGCGACCAGGCCGGGCACCACGTCGGACAGCGCGGCCACGCAGTCGCCGCTGGCCACACGGGTCGCGGGCTTGTCGGCCTCGGTGTAGGTGGGCAGCACGTCGGTCCAGCCCGGCAGGCCGCGGGACCCGAGCGACGCCTCCCACTCGGCCTCGCGGCCGACGAGCGCACCGTGCGCCCGCTGCTCCCAGTCCTCGCGCTGCACGGCGCCGCGGGCGCCGGCCTCGCGGTAGAGGGCCAGCACGTCCTCGGGCACGTAGAACGGCTCGTCGGGCAGGCCCATGGCCGCCTTGGTCTCGGCGATGTCCTCGGGCTTGAAGGCAAGGCCGTGCGCGGACGCGTCGTCGGTGAGGCGCGGCGACGGGTACGCGATGTGGCTGCGGAGCACGATCAGCGACGGCCGGTCCTCGACCGACTTGGCCTCGAGCAGCGCCTGCTCCAGGGCGTCGAGGTCCTCGGCGGCCTCGCCCAGCTCGAGCACGTGCCAGCCGTACGCGTCGAAGCGCTTGGCCGCGTCGTCCGACAGGGCGAGCTCGGTGGGGCCGTCGATCGAGATGTGGTTGTCGTCGTAGACGTAGACGAGCCGGCCGAGGCCCAGGTGCCCGGCCAGCGACGCGGCCTCGTGGCTGACGCCCTCGGACAGGTCGCCGTCGGAGACCATCGCCCAGATGTGGTGGTCGCAGACGTCGCTGCCGAAGCGGTCGCGCAGCGACGCCTCGGCGATCGCCATGCCCACGCCGTTGGCGAAGCCCTGGCCGAGCGGCCCGGTGGTCACCTCGACGCCCGCGGTGTGGCCGAACTCCGGGTGGCCGGGGGTGGCCGAGCCCCACTGGCGGAACTGCTCCAGATCCTCGAGCGTCAGGCCGTAGCCGGTCAGGTACAACATGGCGTACTGCAGGATCGAGGCGTGGCCGCAGCTCAGGATGAAGCGGTCACGGTCGGCCCACTCCGGTGCCGACGCGTCGTAGCGCATGATCCGGGTCCACAGGACGTGGGCCAGCGGCGCGAGCGCCATCGCGGTGCCCTGGTGCCCAGAGTTGGCCTTCGCCGGTGCGTCCATGGCCAGGCCACGGATGACGTTGATCGCCCGCTGCTCGAGCTCGGGCGACAGCTGGGTCGACGTGGGCGTCGTGTTCGACATGGGAGGGTCCTGTCCGATCGGTGACCGGGTGATCGTAGCGATCGGTCCGCCAGGGTCGAACTTGGCGAGCCCCGGACGGTCGAACCCGTGGGCGGCGGGGCGCGGCTCGACCACCCGGCGGCCGCCGCAGCGGGCGTCAGTCCTCAGGGTCCCCGGCGTCAGTCCTCAGGGTCCCCGGCGTCGACGAGCAGCACGCAGATGGCGGCGTCGTGGACGGCGGAGCGCCCGCCGACCGGGCCGAACGTGCCCGAGCAGAAGGCGCCGGCCACCGCCGCGCCGTCGAGGGCGTCGCTGACCGCCAGCGCGTCCTGGTCGGGTGCACCGAAGAACCCCGACCCGCGGGCGAGGTCGGTGAAGCACAGCGCCCCGGCGGCCCGCCGCCGGCCGAGCACCTCCACCAGGTCCTCCCGCGCGGAGGCCGCGTCGTGGACCTGGAACTGGACCGTGGCCCCCACCGGGATCTCGTCCCCGACGGCCAGCGCACCGTTCTCCCGGTCCGCGCCGAGCACGCTGCGCACCAGGAAGTCGCCGCGCCGGAACTCCGCGAGGTGCTCGTCGACCACGCGGCCCACGTGCAGGCCGTCGGCGGCGAGCGCCCGGTCCTCGGGGTCAAGGGCGTCGACCACCTCTCGCAACCGCTCCAGGGCGGGACGACCTCCGAGCTCGTGGAGCCGGTTCCGTTCGGCGCGGGTCACCGTGTACGGCGCGCCGATCGGTCGGCAGCCCTGGGACACGGCGGTGCTCAGGGGCACCGTCTCGTCGATCAGCACGGCCACGGCGCCGTGGTCGTGGATCGCGGCGTCGAGCACCAGCCGGTTGCCGCCCGGTCGCCGCGCCGCCGACCCGGCGCCGCCGATGACCGACAGGCCCGGAGCCACCACGGACAGGTCGCCGAGGGCGAGGTCCACCGGGAAGCTGAACGGATCGGTGGCCAGGATGAGCGTGCCCCGTGCCCCTTCGAGCGCGCCGAGGCCGCGCAGCTGGGGACCGTCCGGTCCCGGCACCGCGTCGATGCGCACGGGTCGCAGCCGGGCGCCGCCGAACCACATGGCCTGGACGACGAGCGCCGAGTGGTCCTCCACCTCCCGGGCGCCGCCCAGCACCGACTGCGCGGTCGATCCGACCATGACCCGGGGCTCGAGCAGGTGGCGCACGGCGCGCACGATGTCCTCGATCGCGCCGACGTGCGGTTCGGTCACGAACAGCGTGACCAGGTCCGGCCGGGGGCCGCCGACCTCCAGCAGATGGCCGACCGTCTCGCCGACGGCGTGGGTCGCGAGGGGGTGCTCGCTGAGGGCGGCGCCGACGACGGTCACCGACGGCTCAACCCGCCGCCGGCGCCAGCAGCGTGTAGGGGACGACCGTGGTCTCGCCCATGTCGATGCGGCAGTGCGCCTCGACCGTCCCGGCCTCGGGGAACTCCAGCTCGGGCCGCACCAGGCGGTACGCGAACTTGCCGGGCTCGATCTGCAGGGGCTGCACGTTGCGGGCGATCTGCTCCTCGCCACGGCGGAACACGACCTCGAGCGCGGCGTTGCCGGCGTGGTCGGGCGGGCAGCGGACGATCACGACGAGGTGCGGGGTGATCGTGACGGGGAACGGCCCGGGCGCGGCGGCCGAGAACTGGATGCCGGTGAGATCCAGGCGGGCGGCGCCGCCCTCGGCCTGGCGCACCTGGATGTCATCCGCGAACAACGCTGAGACGATCTGCATCCGGTGGATGCTACGGCCGGCACCTCGCCGCGTAGGGTTGCCCCTCATGTCAGCGGACCCAGCACCTTCCGCCTCTGCGACGGCGCCGCCGCCCTCGCCCGGCGGCCCGACCCGCACCCTCTCGGAGGCCGACTCCAAGGCGCTGCTCGCCGGCTTCGGCGTGCCGTTCGCGGACGAGCGACTGGTCGGCTCGGCGGACCAGGCCCGGGCCGCGGTCGCCGAGCTGGGCGCGCCGGTCGTCGCCAAGCTGTGCGGGGACCACATCGCCCACAAGACCGAGCGCGGGCTCGTCCGCCTGGGCCTCGCGGACGCCGCGGCAGCGGCGCAGGCCACCCAGGAGCTGCTCGATGCCGCCCGGCCCGAGGACGGGGCGACGGGCGTGCTGGTCGCCCCGATGCTGAGCGGGTCCCGCGAGCTGATCGCGGGGATCGCGACCGATCCGCAGTTCGGCCACACGGTGCTGCTCGGTCTGGGCGGCGTGCTCGCCGAGGCGATCGCGGACGTCACGGTCCGGCTCGTGCCGATCACCCGCGTCGACGCCGAGGAGATGATCGAGGACCTGCGGTCACAGGCGCTGCTCGGCGAGTTCCGGGGCGAGCCGGCGGTCGACCGCACGTCGGTGGTCGACGTGCTGCTCGGCCTGTCCGCCGCCGCGGAGTCCACGCCGGGGCTCGTGTCCGCCGACCTCAACCCGCTGATCGTCCACGAGGGACGGGCGATCGCCGTCGACGCGCTGGTCGAGCTGCAGGAGGAGGGCCGGTGAGCGAGCCGTCGATCGAGCAGTTCCGTGCCCTGTTCGACCCCAAGGGGATCGTCATCGCCGGTGCGTCCACCCATCCCGGCAAGTTCGGGTTCGTCAGCCTGCACAACGTGATCGCGTCCGGATACGCCGGCAAGGTCTTCGCGACCAACCTCGAGGGCAGCCCGGTGCTCGGGATCCCCACGCTGACGACGCTCGACGACCTGCCCGAGGGCGAGGCGGACCTGATCTTCGTGTGCACGCCCCGGTCCGCCAACGAGGACCTGCTCCGCACCGCCGCCACCAAGGGCATCCGCGCCGCGTTCCTGACCTCGGCGGGCTACGGCGAGGCGGGCGAGGAGGGCCAGCGGGCGCAGGCCGACCTGGTGCAGCTGTGCCGGGACCTCGGGATCCTGCTCGTCGGCCCGAACGGCCAGGGCGTGGTCTCCACGCCGTCGCAGCTGTGCGCCCAGATCGTGGCGCCGTACCCCCCGGCGGGGCGCATCGGCGTGGCGAGCCAGTCCGGCAACTTCGTGTCGAGCTTCATGAACTGGTCCTGTGCCACCGGCGTCGGCATCTCACGGGCCGTGTCCTGCGGCAACGCCGCGGCGACGACCGTGCCCGACTTCCTGCGCTTCTTCGCCGAGGACCCCGAGACCGACGTGGCGCTCGCCTACATCGAGGGCGTGACCGACGGCCGCGCCGTGGCCGAGGCGCTGCGTGACGTCGCCACCCGCCAGCCGGTCGTCGTGCTCAAG
>JAEXGP010000264.1 GCA_023450775.1 Actinomycetes bacterium
CGGAGGCGTACAACGCCTGGAACGACCAGATGGCGTCCGAGATGGCGTGGGCGTGGGAGACGGTCCGCGACGACGACTCGGTGCACTCGGTCGTGCTGCGCGCCAACGGCGACAAGGCGTTCTGCACAGGTGCGGACGTGCGCGGCGGCACCACGTGGTTCTTCAGCTCGAACGTCTGGAACACCTTCGACCCGGGTCGGACGCTGTCGCCGAAGTCCCACCACCAGTGCTGGAAGCCGGTCGTGGCCGCGGTCCACGGCATGTGCGCGGGCGGCGGGCAGTACTTCCTGAACGAGGCAGACATCATCGTCGCCTCCGAGCAGGCCACGTTCTTCGACCCCCACGCCAACGGCGGCATCGTCTCGGCGCTCGAACCGATCGGCATGCTCTACCGCGGCGTGCCGCTCGGCGACGTGCTCCGATGGGCGCTCATGGGCACCGAGGAGCGCATCACCGCCGAGACCGCGCTCCGCCTGGGCCTGGTGACCGAGGTCGTGCCCGGTGAGCAGCTGCGGGACCGGGCCCACGGCATCGCCGCCGACATCGCGTCGCGCAACCCCCGGGCGATCCAGGGCACGGTGCGGGCCATCTGGGAGTCACTCGACATGAGCCGCTCGATCGCCCTGCAGAACGGGATGGCCTACACCAACATCGGCAACGTCCGAGACGAGGACTCGCCGGTCCCGGAGCGCACGAACCGGACGCCCGAATACCGCTGAGGCGGGCCGCCGCTCCCCGGCGGAGTGGTCCGGGACGGCGATCAGGTCGGGGCGTGGCCCAGGTAGGCAGCCTCGAGCGCGGATGGATCGGCGGCGATCCGCGACGCCGGGCCGCGCAGCGTCATGTCCCCGTGCACGAGCACGACCGCCTCGTCCGCGACCTCGAGGGCCAGGCGGAAGTGCTGCTCGACGAGCACGATCGCCGCGTCGTGCTCGTCCGCGATGCGACGGACGACGGGCATCAGCGACTCCACCACCACGGGCGCCAGCCCCATGCTCATCTCGTCGATGAGCAGCACCTTGGGCGACTGCACCAGCGACCGGGCCACGGCGAGCATCTGCTGCTCACCACCCGAGAGCATCCCGGCCTTCACCTTCGTCCGGCGGCCGAGCGCGGGGAACAGCTCGAGCATCTCCTCGATCCCCGGCCCGCCGCGGTGCACGGCCAGCTGCAGGTTCTCGAGCGCGGTGAGCTGCGTGAACAGCGCACGGCTGTCGGGGACCAGCACGACGCCGGCCCGGTTGGCGCGGCGGGCCGAGCCGGCGCGCAGCGGCTCGCCGTCGATCGAGATCGATCCCGCCAGCGGCGAGAGGAACCCGCCGATCGTCAGCAGCAGCGTGGACTTGCCGGCGCCGTTGGGCCCGAGCACGGCGAGGATCTCGTTGCGGCGCACGACCAGGTCCAGGTCGCGTCCGACGTTGAGATCGCCGTAGCCGATGGCGAGCCCGTCGCAGCGGAGGCGCTCGGACCGGGCGAGCCCGTCGATGGTCGCGGCGGTCGTGGGTGCGGTCACGACGGAACTCCTTGGTGCGAGTCGGCCGGGACCGGCGCCGGGACCTCCGGGTCCTCCCGTCCGTGGGACGTCCCGAGGTAGGCCTGGTTGACCGCCACGTCGTTGCGGATCGCCTCGGGCGGGCCCGTTGCGATGCGGCTGCCGAAGTCGAGCACGTGGATGTCGTCGCACAGCCCGAGCACCAGGTTCACGTCGTGGTCGACGAGCAGGATCGTCACGCCGCCGTCGCGCACGGCCCGGAGCCGCTCCGCGAGCCACTCGCTCTCCGAGCTGTCCAGTCCCGCCGCCGGCTCGTCGAGCAGCAGCACCGACGGCCGGCCCGCGAGTGCCCTGGCGATCGACACGAGCTGGCGTCGCCCCTGGGAGAGCTCCCCCACGTTGCGCTCGCGATCGGCGCGGAGGTCGAGGACGCCGAGCACGGCGTCGAGGTGCTCGGCCGACGCCTGGGAGCCGGCGACGTACTGGCCGACGACGACGTTCTCCTCGACGGTGAGGTCCTCGTAGAGGTCGAGGCCCTGGAAGGTGCGCCCCAGGCCCGCCGCCACCCGGCGGTGCGGAGCGAGGCGGGTGACGTCCCGGCCCTCGACCTGCACCCGGCCCTCGCACGAGGTGAAACCGCAGATGGCGTCCATGGTCGTGGTCTTGCCGGCGCCGTTCGGCCCGATGAGCCCGGTGATGCTGCCGTGCCGAACCGAGAACGTGACGTGTGAGACCGCCGTGACGCCGCCGTACACGACCGACAGGTCGGTCACCGACAGCGCGTCCGCGTCGGTGCGGGGTCCACCCTCGGCCAGGCGGGTGCGGTCCGGCGCCAGCGACGCGAGCGCCGGCGCCGGTGTGTCCTCGATCTGGGTCGCGGGCTCCTGGGCCGCCGCAGCATCGCCGACCGCGGTCCCGGCCCCCACCTCCTCAGCCGCAGCGCGGAGCTTGCCCTGGCGGCGACGGGCGAGGGACTCGTGGACCGGCCCGACGATGCCCTCGGGGTTGAAGATGACCGTGAGGATCACGCCGACGCCCGACAGGATCGCGTACCAGGGGCCGATGTCGATCGCCCGGTCGAGCACCACGAAGAAGATGCCGCCGGCGGCGATCAGGCCGGCGGTGACACCGCCGCTCACCGAGGTGATGCCCGCCAGGTA
>JAEXGP010000270.1 GCA_023450775.1 Actinomycetes bacterium
GGTGAAGAGGGGAGACCCCTGGCGATCCTGCCCACTTTGCTTGTTCGCCCGGTCGGCGTCTGCGATCCTGTGGGCCAACCCATTGGCTGGGGCGATGCGAGGGAGCGAGCGGTGAAGCTGAACAGCGACGGAGGGAAGGCGGTGCGCGCGGTCGGGGCGCGCGCCCAGCGGCGATCGCGGGGCGGGCTCACGCTCGCCGTGTGCGGTCTGGCGCTGGTGGCCATGGCCCTGTTCGGGACGTCCGCGGCCGGCGCTGCCGAGGGCGACGAGGTCCCCACCGACACCACCACCGTCGACACCACCCCTGCGCCCCTCGCGGACGAGGAGCCGGTCGTCGACGAGGGCGAGATCATCACGATCACGCAGGAGGCCCTGGCGTTCGACGGCCAGTGCAACCCGCTCGCGCAGGCCCAGCTGACCTACACCACCAACTCCACCGACGACGTCTTCGAGCTGGTCATCACCAGCCTGACCACCCCGTGCAGTCCGATCGCCGCCGCGGCGGTCGCCTACGCCATGCCGGCGGGCGCGTCCCCGGCCGGTGGCCAGTGGCCGCAGACCCTCGCCGAGCGCAAGGACTTCACGATCACCCAGGCCTCGGTCACCACCGTGACCTTCGCCAAGGAGTGCGCCGCCCTCCAGTTCGACGTGATCACCGGCGAGAGCCCGCAGACGATCTCGCCGACCGGCCCGTGGCACGGCCCGCTGCTGTTCGTGGGCGACACCAACACCTCGCAGCAGTACTTCCCGCCGGCCGAGGAGTGCGGCGGTCCCACGACCACCAGCACCACCGTGCCGGTGACCGTCCTGCCCGCCACGACGGTGCCGCAGGTGGCCACCAACGTGGTCTCGCCCGACGCCGTGGTGGCCGACACGTCCGCCACGAACGGCAACGAGGGCGCCTCGCTGGCGCTGACCGGCTCGTCCTCGGGCGGCCTCGCCCTCCTGGGCGGCGTGCTGCTGCTCGCCGGTGCCGCCATGTTCGCCTGGAGCCGTCGCTCCCAGGAGGACTGAGCGAGCCGCTCACCCGATACCGCGACGACCTGGGCCGTTCGCCCTGGTTGACTGGAGGCACCGATCACGTCACCGTGGTCGGTGCCTTCCGGTTTTCGGGGGCGGACAACGGAGGACGGCAATGAGCAGCACAACGGAGTGCCGCCACTGCCGGGGACTGTGCGCAGGTGCAGCGTCCCGGTGCCAGGTGTGTGGCAAGTGGATACGGAGCCAGGACTTCTACGCGACGGGCTCCCGTCGCCGTGCCGACGAGGTGAGCACCTCCACCGGATGAGTCGGTGCGGCGCCTGAGCGATCCGGCGCAGCGCCATCCACGAGCGCTCCATCCACGACAGCGTCATCCACAGGGGGCCGCCAGCAACAGCGCTCCACAGCCGCGTTCGCCCCTGAGCGGGTGCCGCGACCCCGTGGAACCACTGCTGACACCGTCACAGGCGTGCCCTACGGTGGACGGTCCATGGCGGATCAGGCCACCTTCGCAGATCAGGTCGAACCCTTCGTCGACCAGCTGTACGCGGCCGCCATGCGGATGACGCGGAACCCGGCCGATGCCGAGGACCTGCTGCAGGAGACGTTCGTCCGCGCCTACCGCGGCTTCCCGAACTTCACCGAGGGCACCAACCTGCGGGCCTGGCTGTACCGCATCCTCACCAACACGTTCATCAACACGTATCGGGCGAAGCAGCGTCGTCCCGAGCAGACCGAGCTGGACGAGGTGGAGGACCTGTACCTCTACCGGCGCCTGGGCGGGCTCGAAGCCGCCACCCTCGGCCGCAGCGCCGAGGACGAGCTGATGGACCTGTTCACCGAGGACGACGTCAAGGACGCGCTCGACGCGCTGCCCGAGCAGTTCCGCATGGCCGTCCTCCTCGCGGACGTGGAGGGCTTCTCCTACAAGGAGATCGCCGACATCATGGACATCCCGATCGGTACGGTGATGAGCCGACTGCACCGGGGAAGAAAGGCGCTCCAGCGGTCGTTGCACCAGTTCGCAGTGGAGCGAGGGCTCGCTGACCGGGACCCGGTCGTCGTCGAGCCGTAGCATCAACAGCACAGCCACTCTCGCCTCACGCCGAACGAACCTTCGTACCCATGTCCCCGTCCACTCCGGCGCCCAGCTCCTCCGGGGAGCCCGACCTCCCGGTCGACCACGCGTCGCACGCGCACGACGGGCGGGGGGCCGACTGCGACGAGGCGGTCGCGGAGCTCTACGCGTTCCTGGACGGCGAGCTCGACGACGCGGCCCTCATCCAGGTCGAGACGCACCTCCGGCGATGTTCGCCGTGCCTGGAGGCGTTCGACTTCGAGGCGGACCTGCGCCGGGTGATCGCGGCGAAGTGCTCCGAGCAGGTCCCGCCCGACATCAAGGCCCGCTTCTGCGGGATGCTGCGGGACCTCGGCAGCGGCTCCTTCTCGGAGGACGGCGGCGACGGCGCAGCTCCGGGTGTGACCGCGCCGGCCGACGGCTCCTAGAGTGGTCGCCATGCAGGTTGCATCGATCCTGGCGAGCTCGCCCGTGTGGCACTACTGGCTGGCGGTGCCGATCGCGCTCGGCGCCATCGTCGTCGTGATCGCGACCGTGCTCGGCTACTTCCTCAAGGTGACCTCCACCCGCTACCCGAGCGACGAGGGCTGACCGCCCCGGCGGCCCGTCCTCGTACCGGTCACGTCGAGCAGGGGAGCGCCGGACCGTGGGAACGTCGATCGACTGGGCGCTCGCCGAACGGGTCGCCGCCCGCATCGCGGGTGAGGAGCCCTTCGCCGCCTCGTACCACGCCGACGGCATGGCCGCGGAGTTCGAGGAGCTGACCGCGATCGCCCAGCCCCGCGTGGAGGCCGAGACCGGCTTCACGTCGCAGGCCGGCGCCGCCCGGGCCAGGGTCGTGGACCGGCTCGACTGGGTGCGGGCCAACCTCGCCAGCTACCAGCGGATGCTGCGACCGGTGCTGTCGCGGCTCGAGGAGCTCGACGGTCCGGCGGCGGCGGTGTCGGGCAAGGTCGCCGGCGCCGAGCTGGGTGCGCTGCTCGGCTGGATGTCCACCCGGGTCCTCGGCCAGTACGACCTGCTGGTGCTCGAGGAGGAGAACCCCGAGGACCAGGACCTCGTGTACTACGTGGGGCCCAACATCCTGGCCCTCGAGAAGCGCCAGTCGTTCCCGCCGCGTGAGTTCCGCCTGTGGGTGGCGCTGCACGAGGTGACCCACCGCACGCAGTTCACCGGCGTCACCTGGCTGCGCCCGTACTTCCTGGGCCTGGTCGAGCACCTGGTCGAGGAGACCGACACCGACCCCAGCCGGCTGTTCACCGCGGTCGGGCGGATCGCCGAGGGCGTCCGCACACGCACCAACCCCCTCGACGACGGCGGCATCGCCGCGCTGTTCGCCACGCCGGACCAGCGGGCGACCATGGACAAGGTCGGCGGGCTCATGAGCCTGCTCGAGGGCCACGGCGACGTCGTCATGGACCGCGCCGCGCTCGACCTCGTTCCCTCCGCACCCCGGTTCGCCCGCGTGCTCCGCGCCCGGCGCCAGGAGATGAACCTGGCCGCCAAGCTGCTGCAGCGGCTGATCGGCCTGGAGGCCAAGCTCGCGCAGTACCAGCAGGGCGAAGCCTTCATCGCAGCGGTCGAGGCCGTGGGCGGCCCGGACCTTCTCAACAGGGCGTTCGAGCGTCCCGAGATGCTGCCGTCGATGGGCGAGATCCGCGAGCCGTCCGTCTGGATCCGTCGCGTGGCCACCGAGGCCTCCGCGGCCTGACGGCCCGGGGGCGGTCGTGTCCACCTCCCGCGATCCATCGGCTTCCTCGGGACCCGATCCCCTGGACACCGCCGCCTGGCGGGACGACCCGCTGGTGGCCGACCTCGTCTCGCGCAGCACGTTCCCCGGTCCGGGTACCCGGGTCACGTGCGCGGTGTCGGGCGGTGCGGACTCCTCGGCCCTGCTCGTGCTCGCCGTGGCGGCCGGCTGCCGCGTCACCGCGGTGCACGTCGACCACGGGCTGCGACCCGGCTCGCATGCCGAGGCCGACGTGATCGCCGCGCTGGCCGGTCGGGTGGGCGCCGGGTTCCGCGCCGTCGCCGCACCGGTGACGCCGGGCCCCGACCTGGAGGCACGTGCC
>JAEXGP010000076.1 GCA_023450775.1 Actinomycetes bacterium
GGCGTGAGCAGGGCGGCGCCGACGATGCCGGCCTCGTTGCGGAGCTGGGCCGCCTGCACGGGCGTGTCCAGGTGCACGTGCGGCAGGAACTCGTCGGCCCGCTTGGAGATGCCGCCGCCGATCAGGATCAGGTCGGGCCAGATCAGGCGCTCGACCAGCTCCAGGTACTCCTGCAGGCGCTTGGCGTACTTCTTCATGGACAGGCCCTCGGCCTTGCGGACCGAGCTCGCCGCGTAGCGCTCGGCGTCGCCGCCCCGCAGCGGCAGGTGGCCGAGCTCGGTGTTGGGGACCAGGTGACCGTCGACGAAGAGCGCGCTGCCGATCCCCGTGCCGAGCGTGAGCATCAGCACCACGCCCTTCACGCCCCGACCGGCACCGAAGCGCACCTCGGCCACACCCGCGGCGTCGGCGTCGTTGACCACGACGACCGGGCGGCCCAGCGCCTCGCTGAACAGGTCGACGGCGTGCAGGCCGATCCACGCCGGGTCGATGTTGGCGGCGGTCCGCACCTCGCCACCGCGGATCACCGACGGCAGCGTCAGTCCCACCGCGGCCTGCGGCGCGATCGCCCCGGGACCGCACTCCTGCACCACCGTTCCCACGACCTGGGCGACCGTGGCCGCGATCGCCTGCGGCGTCGACGGGTGCGGCGTCTCCAGCCGGACCCGCTCGGCCGTCAACGTGCCGCGCTCCACGTCGACGGGCGCGGCCTTGATGCCGGAACCACCCACGTCGACCCCGATCACCCCGGTGCCCGTGGTCGGCACGAGCCCGGTGTACGGCGGGGGCGCAGCTGCGGTCGGCGCGTCCTCGATGTCGGTCATGACGAACAGCATGCCCGGAGCGGACGATCGGCCGTCGGTCGCACGCGGTCCGGATAGCTTGCGGGGCGGAACGGGCCGGGCGAGAGGGAGTCGCCGGAAGGGGAGGCCCAGAGGGGGGAGCACCGTGACGACCGAGCCAGACGAGCGGACCGCCGCGTCGCCGGCGCCGTCGACCGTCGCCGGAGCCGGGCGGATGACCCGGTACCTGTACCTGGTGGGGGCGCTGATCCTCACCGCCGGCGTCCTGTTCGGCTACGACCAGGGCGTCATCTCGGGTGCGCTCGAGGGGATCGACCGGTCCTTCTCGGTCACCACCCTGACGACCGAGATCATCACGAGCTGGGTCACGCTCGGGGCGCTCGTCGGCGCGCTCGTCGCCGGCTCCCTGGCCGACAACAAGGGCCGACGTCCCGCCATCCAGGCCGCCGCCGTCCTCTTCGTGCTCGGGGCGATCGTGGAGGCGGTCGCATCGGGGCCGTGGGTGCTCGTGGTCGGCCGGCTGGTCGTCGGCTTCGGTGTGGGCGTCGCGTCGGTGGCGGCACCGCTGTTCGCGGCCGAGATGGCGCCGACCCGGCTGCGGGGCCGGTTCGTGTCGACCTACCAGTTCGGCATCACCTTCGGCATCTTCGTCGCGTACCTGGTCGACGAGCTCCTGCAGGACGGCGAGGGCTGGCGCTGGATGCTCGGCCTCTCGGCCGTGCCCGGCGTGCTGCTCCTGCTGCTCGTGTGGCCCCTGCCGGACACGCCGCGCTGGTACCTGCGCTCGGGGCATCGGGACCGCGCCGCCGACGCGATCGCCAAGGTGCACGAGACCGAACCCGACGAGGAGCTGCGGGCGCTGGACGAGGCGCTCGCGGATGACGTCCCGCAGGCCAGCTGGGGCGAGCTGTTCGCTGCCCGGTGGCGCCGGCCGCTGCTCATCGGCGTGGGTCTGGCGGTGTTCCAGCAGATCACCGGCATCAACGCGATCATCTACTACGCGGACAAGATCTTCGCCGCCGCCGGCTTCGACAGCGCCGCGCAGCAGACGGCCGCGACCACCTGGGCGATCGGGGCCGTCAACGTCCTCGCCACGCTGATCGCGGTGGCGTTCGTCGACAAGGTCGGCCGCAAGCCGCTGCTGCTCGTGGGACTGGTCGGCATGGGCGTGAGCCTGGCGGTGGTCGGGGTGGCCTTCGGGTCGCTCGACGACATCACCCACAGCGAGGTGGCGACGAGCCCCACGTCCGCCGCGGGCATCGTCACGCTGATCGCGCTGATCGTCTACATCGCGTCGTTCGCGTTCTCGCTCGGACCCGTGGTGTGGACGGTCATCAACGAGGTGTTCCCGCGGTCGGTGCGCGGCCGCGGCGTGGCGTTCGCCACCGCCGTGAACTGGGGGAGCGCCTGGATCGTGAGCCAGTTCTTCCTGACGCTGGTGGACGTCGTCGGCGAGTCCGGCACGTTCCTGCTCTTCGCCGCCTTCTGCGTCCTGGCGTTCGTCTGGGTCGCGCGTGCGGTCCCCGAGACCAAGGGTCGCACGCTCGAGGACATCGAGCAGATGTTCGGGTCGACCGGCGGCTGACCCGGTCCCGGGCCGCTCAGCGCAGCAGCGCGGCGACGTCCAGGCCCGACAGGTCCGCAGCGGCGAGCTCGGCGTGGTCGGGGTAGCGGCCGTCGGGCGTGAGGTGGTCGACGACCGCGGGGAGGAGCCGCGCCACCCCGGCCGCGGCCTGCGCGGCGGTGACGCCGAGCGCGTCGGCCACCTCCTGTGACCGCGAGCGGCCGAGCGCGTCGGCCACCTGGTCCGCTGCGATCGGCAGGTTCGGGCCCCGGTCCATCCAGCTGGTCGTGACGTCGTCGGCGCCGACCTCGTTGAGCCCGCCGAGCAGGTCCATCAGCCCGTCCCGTCGGATGATCGCCATCAGCTGGTCCAACAGGGCCCGGCCATCGCCGAAGTCGTCCTCGAGCGTCATCGGTCTGCCTCCCGTCGTCGCCCGTCCCGAGCGCGTGCGGCGGCGAACCTACTTCGGGCCCGGACGCCGGGCGCACATCGGACGGGCGAGCCGCTGCGGGCCCCGTCGCCGCCCTGCCGTCGACGGATGTCCGATCGGCGAAGCCGGTTCACCGATCTCTACAGGCGCCACTCGGATCGACCGATCTTCACCGCATGGACACGTTGAGCACCGGGCTGACCATGCGACGGGCGCGCGAGCTGGCGGGCATCGGCCGGGGCGCCGCCGCTGAACGGGTGGGCATCGCCCGACGGGAGCTCCGGGAGATCGAGCGCGGGCACGCCGCGCCGAGCGTCGACGTGCTGGACCGCGCGCTCACCGTCTACGGCGGCGACGACCTGGTGCTGCCGCCCCGCCAGGACCTCGTGCACCCCACCGACCCGCACCTCCTGGTGGTCGGCCACGACCTGGTCCGCGTGGACCCGTTCCGCGACGACGACTCGCAGGTGCTCGCCGACTACGTGGCGGCCGTGCGGCGCCAGCGGCGACTGAGCGACCACGCCGAGGTCCGGTTCCGTGCCCACGACCTGGTGCAGCTCGCGAACGTGCTCGACCTGACCGCGGCCGACCTGGAGGTGCGCCTGGCGGAGGCCACCGGGACCGGATCCGACCCCGCCCACCGTGCGGCGCGCCTGCTGGTGCTCACCGGTCTGGCCATGGCGCTGGCCGGCGCCACCACGACCTCCGACGCCGAGGACCACGCCTGGGTGCTGCCGACCGTCGACCGGCCGCTGTTCGACGTCGCCGCCAGACCCGCTCCCGTCGACGCGGTCGAGCCTGTGCCGGCGCCGTTGTTCTCGGTCGCAGAGCGCGGCGGTGCCGTGGTGCACGACGCCTCGTGGCTGGCCCGCGACGGCAGCCGCCCCACGTTCACGACCGTCCCCTCGGTGCGCCTGGAGGCGATCGCCGAGCTGGTGTCGCAGTGCGAGCCGGTGCCGGCCGACGAGGGGGAGCACCCCGCGCTGCCGGCCGGCGGCCCGGCATGATGGCGGGGTGAACGCCCCCTCCGGACCGCTCCCCACTCCCGACGACGCCCGCCTGGACGGGCGCGTCGTGGTCGTCACCGGCGCCGCCAACGGCATCGGTCGTGCGACTGCGCTCACCGCCGCCGCGTTCGGCGCACGTGTCGCCGTGTGCGACCGCGATGCCGACGGGCTCGCCACGCTCGTCGACCGGCTCACCTGCGACGACCTGGTCGCCTCGCCCGCCGACGCGCACGCGTCGGTGCTCGACGTGCGCGACGACGAGGCGGTGCAGCGGTTCACCGCCGAGGTCGGAGAGCGCTTCGGGGTGGTGCACGGCGTCGTCAACAACGCCGGGGGCACCTACCGCGCGCCGTTCACCGAGTCCTCGGCCAAGGGCGACCGGTCGCTGATCGACGAGAACTTCACGAGCGTCGTGGCCGTGACCCGGGCGTTCCTCGGCCTCATGGTCGACGGCGGCTCGGTGGTGAACGTGACCTCGAGCGAGGCCTTCCAGGCGGCACCCGGCTTCGCCGTCTACGCCGCCATGAAGGCCGGTGTCGAGAACCTGACCAAGACGCTGGCGCTCGAGCTCGGCGAGCGCGCCATCCGTGTCAACAGCGTCTCGCCGGACGGCATCCCGACCCATGGTGACGAGGCGCTGGCCGAGTCGGTGCGGGCGACGTCGCCCTTCCTCCCGCCGCCGCTCCCGCCGATCGGGCGGTTCGCCTCGCCCGAGGAGTGCGCGTCGGTGATCGTCTTCCTGCTCGGCGACCTGGCGCGCTTCGTGACCGGGACCGCCCTCCACGTCGACGGTGGGCTCCACGCCGCCGGCGGCTGGCACCGCCGACCGGCCTGACCCGACGGTCGGGGGTCGGCGCCCATCCTGGGGCGACGCCGCCCACAGCGCCGGCAGGAGGCGACGCCGCCCGCCGCGGCGGCGGTGCCAGACTCGCCCGAATGCTCCGGCTCGCGCTGCGCTCCGCCAGGGCGCACTGGCGCCGGTTCGTGCTCACCGCCACGGCGGTGCTGGTGGGCGTGGCGTTCGTCGTGGCGGCGTTCGTGCTCACCGACAGCCTCGCCGACTCCATCCGCAACCTGCTCAAGGAGACCGCGGGCCGCTCCGACTTCGTCGTGCGCGCCGCGACCGGCTCGAGCGGGGGTCCCGGCGGCGTGTTCGGCGGCTCACGTGCGGGCGTGCCGGCCTCCACGCTCCCGCAGCTCGCCGAGGTCCCCGGCGTGGCGGCGGCCGACGGCATCGTGTCGGGTCCCGGGCAGCTGCTCGACAAGCAGGGCAGCGCGGACGCCTTCGACTTCACGCTGATCAGCAACTGGCCCGACGAGCCCGACCTGTTCGGCGTACGGCTGAAGTCGGGCGCCCCGCCGACCGGTCCGCTGGACGTGGTGCTCGACGCCGAGACCGCCTCCGAGCGCGGCCTGTCCATCGGCGACCGGGTGCGGGTGGCGACGCGACGGGGGATCATCGACGCCCGGATCTCGGGCATCGCGGAGCAGCGCGGCACCGGGTTGATCACCGCGGCCTCGATCCTGGCCTTCTCGCCGGCCCGGGCCGCCGAGCTCGTCGGCGTGCCCGGTTGGTACAGCGTGGTGAACGTCCGGATGGCGCCGGGGGCGGACGCGGCGGCGGTCCAGGCCGAGCTGCAGCGCGTCGGTGGCCCCGAGGTGTCGGTGTTCAGCTCCGAGGCGCTGCTCGACGCGGCCCAGGCCGACATCGAGGAGGAGCTGACCAACTTCGTGGGGCTCCTCCTGGGGTTCGCGGCGGTCACCCTGTTCGTGAGCGCGTTCCTGATCTGGAACACCTTCACGATCGTGGTCGCGCAGCGGACCAGGGAGCTCGCGCTGCTGCGGGCGGTCGGGGCCGGTCGACGTCAGGTCGCGCTGTCGGTCGTGGGGGAGGGCCTGGTGGTCGGCGTGGCGGCGTCCGCGCTGGGCATCGGCGTCGGCGTGCTGCTGGGCATCGGTCTGCAGCGCCTGATCGCCGCCCTCGGCGTCGCCCTGCCGCTCGACGAGGTCGTGTTCCAGCCCCGGACCGCCGTGCTCGGCGCGGTCGTGGGCGTGGGCGTCACGCTGGTGTCGGTCATCGGACCGGCACGACGCGCCACGTCGGTGCCGCCCGTGGCCGCCATCTCCGCCATCGACGCCACGCCCACACGTCGCACCCTCGGCCGCCCGATCGCGGGGTCGATCCTGCTCGTGGCCGGACTCCTCATCGGCTCCCGGGCGCTGGCCGCGCCCGCGGAACCGGTGGAGCCCCGGGTTCAGGGAGTGGCCCTGGCCGCGCTCCTCGTGTTCCTGGGCGTCGCCGGCGTCGCCCGCTTCCTGGCGGGTCCGATCGTGTCGGTGATCGGCGCGCCCGTGCGCCGCATGGGGGTCGCCGGGCGGATCGCGGCGCGCAACTCGGTCCGCAACCCCCGGCGCACCGCGTCGACGGCCTCGGCGC
Source organism: Actinomycetes bacterium (assembly GCA_023450775.1). Classification (GTDB taxonomy): domain Bacteria; phylum Actinomycetota; class Acidimicrobiia; order Acidimicrobiales; family Microtrichaceae; genus Dermatobacter. Next base: position 6,242 of record JAEXGP010000076.1, read on the forward strand.
TGATGATCGGCCTGGCGCTGGTTGCCACCACGCTGGTGGTCGGCGAATCGGTCCGCACGGCCATCCGCGGTGGCCTGACGCGCTCCGTGACCTCGGACGTCGTCGTCGACTCGGGGTCCGTGGCGCCGTTCGATGCGGCCACCATCGAGGACATCGCCAGGTCCGACGGGGTGGCCGAGGCCGTCCCCATGTCGGTCGCCCGCTCCGACACCGTCAAGGGGCCGGGCCGGCTGACGATCTCGACGGGCGACGTCGCACGGATGGTGGCCGTTGTCGACCCGGAGATGGTCGACGGCCGGCTCCCGACCGGCGATGACGAGATCGCGGT
>JAEXGP010000311.1 GCA_023450775.1 Actinomycetes bacterium
GCTCGGGATCGCTCGACGCGACCACCGGCGGCGTCGGACCGGGGAGGACCTGCGTGTCCAGCCGGGGCGTGGTGAGCACGACCACGCGGGCGCCGGTCGACGACAGCCCGTCGATCAGCGCGCCCACGTCCGCCCGCTGGAAGTCCTGGATCGCCGGGTCGTTCGACGGCAGCCACTCGTGCTCCTCGACCCCCAACCGGCGGTTGGCCAGGTCCCGCAGACCGCCCCAGACCACGACGACGTCGGGACGCTGCTGCTCGACGGCGGCCACCCACGTGTCGCGGACCGCGCCGCAGCGGTCGGGGTCGCGCTCGACGCGCCCGTCGGCCACCTGCACGTAGCCACCGACGGCCAGTCCGCACGACGGCGCGGCGGCCACGGTCACCTCGAGTCCGTCGACCTCCTCGCCCTGTGCGGGCTGCAGCGACGCGGCCAGCTCGTCTCCCACCACCAGGACCTTGACCGGCGGAGGTGGCGGCGGCGTGGTGGGCTGCGCCGAGGACGCCTGCTCCAGCGCGCTCGGAGCCGGGAGGTCGTTGGTGACCGCCATGTCGCCGACCACCAGCGTCACCACGGCGAGGCCGGCGACCGCGGCGCCCCGGGGTGAGGGCAGCAGGTTGCCCAGCCGGATCGGCTGCTCGACCACCCGGTGCATGATCACCGCGGCGGTGACGGTGACCGCCAGGCGCAGCCCGAAGAGCGGCCACGGTGACCAGCCGGTGCGGGCCGGGGTCAGCCAGAGGAAGACGGGCCAGTGCAGCAGGTAGATGCCGTAGCTGATGCCGCCGATCCACACGAGCGGCCGCCACGACATCACCGAGCCGAGCACGCCGGGCTGCAGGGCGCCGACGATGATCGTCGCGGTGGCCGCGGCCGTCACCAGGAAGCCCCACGGGTACATCCACGACGACTCCACGGTGGCGACGTGCCACAGCCAGAGGGTGGCGACGACGGCCGCGATCGACAGCGCCGGCCAGATCCGCCGCAGCGGTCCGGGACGCAGCCGGATCCCTCGCAGCAGCGCGCAGGCCAGCAGCGCGCCGACGACCATCTCGAACATGCGCGTGTCCGTGCCGAAGTAGGCGCGGTCGATCGAGCTGCGGGCGAGGAGGCCGTTGGCCACCACCGACGCGGCCCCCACCACGCCGAGCACGACCACGAGCGCACCCAGGCCGCGACCACGTCGGCGCCCGAGCGCCAGGCCGCCCAGGAGCAGCAGCGGCAGCAGCACGTAGAACTGCTGCTCCACCGCGAGGCTCCAGAAGTGCTCGAGCGGCGACGGTGCGACGAACTGGGCGCCGTAGGAGCGGTCCGCCGCGATGAAGTGCCAGTTGACGATCTCGGCCAGGGCGAACGGGATGTCGGAGCGCAGGTCGCGCAGCTGGTCCGTGGTCCAGATCCCCACGGCCCCCATGAGCAGGACGAGGCCCATCGTCGTCCACGACGCCGGCAGCAGACGCCGGAACCGCCGCCGCCAGAAGCGCCGGAGGTCGACGCCGCCGGCTCCGTCGTGCTCGCGCAGCAGCAGCGACGTGATGAGGAAGCCGGACAGCGTGAAGAACGCGGAGACCCCCAGGAACCCGCCCGGGATCCACTCGAAGCGGGCGTGGTACACGAGCACCGCGGCGACCGCGAGCGCCCGGAGCCCGTCGAGCGCGGGCCGGTGTCCCAGCGGCTCGACCGTCGAGGACGAGGCCCGGCGCTGCTGGCTGCGGTCCACGCGCCGCACCGGCTGGTCCCGTTCGAGCACCGACGTGGCGGTGCGGGCGCCCCCGGTCCGACCCCACGAGTCGTCGACCGGTCGACCGACGGGACCGCCGACGATGTCTTCGGCCGCACCGCCCTCCGCGGCGTCGGCGTGCTCGGCCGGCAGGTCGAGCCAGTGGAAGCGCGCCCCGTCCGGGGGCGCGATGCGACCGCGCTCGTCCCTCACCGCTCCCTCAGCTCCCCCTCGGAGAGCCCGTCGGGCGGATGCGTGACTCGGCGAAGCGGCCGGGCCCCGTCGCACGGAACCGGTCGGCCAGCTTCGGCGCCCGCATGGAGATCCCCCACCACGTGACCCGCAGCTCCGTCTCGGCCATCGTGCGGACGACGGCCATCTTGGAGGAGCCGGCCACCCGGTCCACGAACGTGATCGGGACCTCGACGACGCGGGCGTCGGTCAGCGAGATGCGGAACGCCGTCTCGATCTGGAAGAGGTACCCGTTGGCGGTGGTGCCGTCGATGTCGATCGCCTCGAGCACGTCCGCCCGGTAGGCGCGGAACGCCGTCGTGGCGTCCCGGAGCCTCAGTCGGAGCATGGTGCGGGCGTAGGTGTTGCCCCAGCGCGACAGCATGCGGCGGGCCCAGGTCCAGTTCGGCACCGAGCCGCCGGGCACGTATCGGGAGCCGACGGCCACGTCCGCGCCCTTGTCGACCGCGTCGAGCAGCACCGGGAGGACCTTCGGGTCGTGCGAGAAGTCGGCGTCCATCTGGACGACCACGTCGTAGCCCTGGTCGAGCACGTGGCGGAAGCCGTGCCGGTACGCGGCGCCGAGGCCCTGCTTGCCGGGGCGGTGCAGCACCTCGATCCGGCCGAGCTCCTCGGCCACCTCCTCTGCGATCTTGCCCGTCCCGTCGGGGCTGTTGTCGTCGGCCACGACGACGTCCAGCTCGGGGCAGGCGGACCGCACCTCGCGCAGGAGCGCGGCGATGTTGTCCGCCTCCTGGTACGTGGGGATCACCAGCACCTTGGGCACCCGTGAACCGTACCCGCGCCTCGGGGTCCGTCCGTGGAGCCCGGCCGGCTGAGGGTGCGTCGCCGGGCACCCGCGGGCGGGCGACTCAGCAACAGTGGCGGAGCCTGCTCAACGGCCGCGGCGGAACCTGTTCAGCGGCACCGTCGCAGCAGCTGGAACGTCCCGGCGTCCTCGACCATGCAGTAGTGGTCCTCGACGACCTGGTTCGGCTCCTCGGACCCGTGCCCGGCGCTGTCGTTGGGCTCGTCCCAGCCGCTCCAGGCGTCGCTGAGGATCAGCCAGTCGTTGTCGAGCAGCTCCTCTGACAGGCCGGATCCCTCCGCGTCGGCCAGGCCGGGATCCATCTCGATGAAGCGCGTGCCCGGCACGAGGTCGGGGAACAGGTAGTAGAAGAACGCGTCGCTGTAGTTGGTCCTCGACAGGTCGGTCGGACCGACGATCAGCGTCTCGCCGGGTTCGGCCTCCTTGCGGAGCCGGTCGACCACGCGCTGGGCGGAGGCCGCGCCGTCGCTGTCGCCGAAGTAGAACGTGCGACCGTCGTTGGTGATCTCGTAGCCGAACCGGTTGCGGCCGAACGTCTGGCCCACCAGGTCCGCGTAGGTGCGCAGCGGATAGAACGGGATGACCGCCACGAGCACCACCGCCACCACGCCGAGGCCCACCCAGATGCGCGCGCCGGGCGTCCAGTCGGGCAGACGGGTCTCGAGCAGCGACGCGATCGCCGGGACGCAGAGGGCGAACGTGATGCCCGTCACCCACGAGAGGTGGGCCGTGTCCGGCCGCTGGAGTGCCTGCTGCAGGAGCGCCGCGGAGAAGAGGGCGAGCGGCCAGAAGCTCAGCGTGCGGGCCGATCGCGGTTCCCGCTTGCGAAGCCGCCAGGCCGCCCACACCACGAGGGCGATCGACAGCGGCACGAGCATGAACCACAGGAAGATCTGGTGCGACACGGCCGGCATGGGCAGGGGCCAGCCGGTCTGACGGAGCGCGCCCGCGCGCTGCAGGAAGCCGTCCACCTCACCCCACGACGGAGGGATCGGGAGCGAGCGCCCGCCGCGGAGCTCGAACACGGGCTCCAGGAACATCCCCCGGAACGCCTCCGCCGGCCCCGAGATCAGCAGGTGCGGGAGGTAGAGGGCGACGCCGGCCACGGCGCCCCACACGAGGGGCCTGCGTCGCGGCCGCTCCAGGTCCCACCAGAGCGCGCCCAGGCCGGCCGCCACGGCGAGGATCAGGTCCGGTCGGTAGAGCAGGGCCAGGCCGCCGAGCAGGCCGGCGACGAACAGCAGCCGGCGCGCCCGCGCGTCGTCCTGGCGGCGGGCCGCGGCGGTGCCCACGGCCAGTGCGCAGATCCCGAACGCCAGGGCCCCGTTCCACGCCATCGCCGAGAGCCCCAGCGGCCCGATCAGCACGACGACCGAGATCACGGCGGCCGACGTCGACACGCGGCGACCCCAGGGCCGCAGTGCGGCGTACAACCCGTACGCCACGGCCGCGTGCTGGAGCAGCCCGACCAGGCGCTCCACCGTCAGGTCGGTCCCGAAGAGCTTGTAGATGCCGGCCAGCACCCAGAGCGAACCCGGGCCGTAGAGGTGGAGGAAGTCCTTGTGGGGCATGCGGCCCTGGAGGATCTGCTCCGGGAACGCCAGCATGAACCCCTCCTCCATGGGGGGTCCCTGGTAGTGCAGGAGGCCGATCACCGGCAGCAGCAGCGTGACGGCGACGATCCCGAGGGCGACCGCGTCCTTCCAGCGGCCGGACGGGGCCTCGGCCGCGGGGGCGTCGACGACGTCTGCTCCGGCCTCGCTCACGGCGGGTGAGTCTCGCGCGCCCGGCCCAGCCGGTCGGGGCAGCCGAAGAGGCCAGCCGGTCGGGGC
>JAEXGP010000313.1 GCA_023450775.1 Actinomycetes bacterium
TGCTCGCGCTGACGCTGCTCACGCCGCCCGGCGAGTGGGGCGCCGACGTGGTCGTCGGTTCGGCCCAGCGCTTCGGCGTCCCGATGGGCTACGGCGGCCCGCACGCCGGTTTCATGGCCGTCACGGACGAGCTCAAGCGGTCGCTGCCGGGTCGGCTCGTCGGCGTGTCGGTCGACGCGCAGGGCGACCGGGCGCTGCGCCTGGCCCTGCAGACCCGCGAGCAGCACATCCGCCGGGAGAAGGCCACCTCCAACATCTGCACCGCGCAGGTGCTGCTGGCCGTGATGGCCGCCATGTACGCCACCTATCACGGGCCCGACGGGCTGCGGGCGATCGCGGAGCGCGTGCAGCGCCTGACCGCCGCCGCCCGGGGTGCCCTGGTGGCCAACGGGTTCAAGACGACCTCGGAGACGTTCTTCGACACCGTGACGCTGCGGGTGCCCGGCGACGCGGACCGCATCGTCGCCGCGGCGCTGGCCGCCGGCCTCAACCTCCGTCGCGTGTCGCCGGACGAGGTCGGCTTCTCGCTCGACGAGACGACCACGCCCGAGGTCGTCGTGCGCCTGCTCGGCGCGTTCGGCATCGCCGCCACCGTGGACGAGCTCGACCTCGGTGCCCCGTCGGGTCTGCCGGCCGAGCTGCGCCGCACCGGTCCGATCCTGGAGCACCCCACGTTCCACCGCTACCACTCCGAGACCGAGATGATGCGGTACCTCCGCCGCCTGGCGGACATGGACCTGGCGCTCGACCGCACGATGATCCCCCTGGGCTCGTGCACCATGAAGCTCAACGCAGCAGCCGAGATGATCCCGATCACGTGGCCGGAGTTCGCGGACCTGCACCCGTTCGCCCCCTCGGACCAGGCCGCCGGCTACCGCCAGCTCGTCGACGAGCTCGAGGCCGCGCTCGTCGAGATCACCGGCTACGACGCCGTGAGCTTCCAGCCCAACGCCGGCAGCCAGGGCGAGCTCGCCGGGCTCCTGGCGATCCGGGCCTACCACCGGGACCGGGGCGACACCTCACGCGACGTCTGCCTGATCCCCGCCTCGGCCCACGGCACCAACGCAGCCTCCGCGGTGATGGCCGGCATGCGGGTGGTCGTGGTCGCCACCGACGACGACGGCAACGTGGACCTGGAGGACCTGCGGGCCAAGGTCGTGGAGCACGGCGAGCGCATCGCCGCGGCGATGGTGACGTACCCGTCGACGCATGGCGTGTTCGAGGAGGGCATCGTCGAGCTGTGCCGGATCGTGCACGACGCCGGTGGCCAGGTCTACGTGGACGGCGCCAACCTCAACGCGCTCGTGGGGCTGGCCCGCCCCGGCGAGTTCGGCGCGGACGTCAGCCACCTGAACCTGCACAAGACGTTCTGCATCCCTCACGGCGGCGGCGGTCCGGGCGTGGGTCCCGTGGCCGTCCGCTCGCACCTGGCGCCGTACCTGCCGGGCCACCGCCTGTTCCCTGCGCATCCCGACACCGGCGTGGACGGCCCGCACGGCGGCGTGGGCGCGGTGTCCGCCGCGCCGTTCGGTTCGGCTTCGATCCTGCCCATCCCCTGGATGTACGTGACGATGATGGGCGACCGCCTGCGCCGGGCGACCGAGCTGGCGATCCTGTCCGCCAACTACGTGGCCGCCCGCCTGGGCCCGCACTTCCCCGTCCTCTACACCGGCACCAACGGCCTGGTGGCCCACGAGTGCATCTTGGACCTCCGGCCCATCGAGAAGGCCACCGGGATCACCAACGAGGACGTCGCCAAGCGACTCATCGACTACGGCTTCCACGCGCCGACGATGTCGTTCCCCGTCCCCGGCACGCTCATGGTCGAACCGACCGAGTCCGAGAGCCTGGCCGAGCTCGACCGCTTCTGCGACGCCATGATCGCGATCAAGGGCGAGATCGACCGCGTGGCCGCGGGCGAGTGGCCGGCGGACGACAACCCGCTGGTCAACGCGCCGCACACCGCCCGGGTGGTGGGCGGCGACGAGTGGGACCACGCCTACCCGCGGTCGCTGGCCGGCTGGCCGGGCACCACGCCGGCGGACCGGGCGTACGGCGACTGGAAGTACTGGGCGCCGGTCGGGCGCATCGACGGCGGCTACGGCGACCGGAACCTGGTGTGCAGCTGCCCGCCGGTCGAGGACCTGGCCGAGTAGCCGAGGCACGACCTTCGCCTCGGCCGCTTCGTTCCCGGGACGGCACCCAGGAGGGTGCCGGAACGGGAGCAGAACCGGCGCGGCGGCTCAGTGCTTGGCGACGAACGGCATGTCGACGCACGTGGCCGGCAGCTGCTGGCCGCGGACGTCGATCGTCAGCTCGTCGCCGACCTGCACCGACGGGTCCACGAACGCCAGCGCGACCCCGCACTCGAGCGTCGGCGAGAAGTTCCCCGAGCTCAGCGTCCCGACGACGGTGCCGTCGCGCAGGACCTCCTGGTCGGCCCGCGGCGGGCGCCGGCCCTCGGTGCGCAGGCCGCGGAGCACCGGGGTCACGCCGGCCTCGCGCTGCGCGACGAGCGCGTCGCGGCCACGGAAGTCGCCCTTGTCCCACGCCACCACCCAGCCGAGGCCGGCGTTCAGCGGCGTGATGCCCGGGCCCAGCTCGTGGCCGTGCAGGGGCAGCGCCGCCTCGAGTCGCAGCGTGTCCCGGGCGCCGAGGCCGGCCGGCACCGCGCCGGCGTCGGTCAGCGCGTTCCAGATCTCCTCGGCGGCGCCCACCGGCACCGCCAGCTCCAGGCCGTCCTCGCCCGTGTAGCCGGTACCCGCGACGCGGCACGGGTGCCCGAGCACGTCGACCTCGATGACACGGAAGCGACCGACGGCCGCGGCTTCGGGAGCGAAGGTGGCGACCACCTCGCGAGCGGTCGGTCCCTGCACCGCGAGCACGGCGCGCTCGGCGGTGGTGTCGCGGACCTCGACGCCGTCGGCGGTGAAGGCGGCGACCACGTCGTCGGTGTTCGACGCGTTGGGCATGACGTCGAAGCGGGCTGCGCCGTCGGCCGAGTCGGGCAGCCACCAGACGATGATGTCGTCGAGCACCGAGGCATCGGACGGGTCCAGCAGGTGGGTGTACTGCGCCCGACCGGGAGCGACCTTGCCCAGGTCGTTCGTGAGCTCGCGCTGCAGCGCGTCGAACGCGCCGGGGCCCTCCACCCTGACGGTGCCCAGGTGGCTGACGTCGAACACGACCGCGCCGTTGCGACAGGCGCGGTGCTCCTCGAGCGTTCCCAGGGGGTAGGCGATCGGCATCTCCCATCCGCCGAACGGGACCATCTTGGCCCCGAGCGAGCGGTGGACGCCGTCGAGCGGCGAGTGGCGCACGGCGATCAGACGGCGCCGGCGCTGGGGTGGTGCGCCCGGTCGGCCGGGGTGGCCGTGGGGAACAGCTCGACGATGCGGGCGTCGACCTCGTCCTTCACACCGGACAGCGCGAGCACGTTGAGCACGCCCTGGCCCTGGCGGAGCACGTCGATGAGCTCCTCGCCGGTCTTCACCAGCACGGTGCGGTTGCCGCTGATCACGATGTTGGCGGAGCTCACGTCCTCGCCGAGGTGCTCACGCACGTACTCGAAGACCTGGCGGACGGACTCCAGCTTGATGCCGGCGTCGAGCAGGGACTTGATGACCTTGAGCTCGAGCAGGTCGGAGTACGAGTAGCGCCGGCGGCTCCCGCTGCCGGCCGCGTCGGTCACCGACGGCCGCACCAGGTCCGTGCGCGCCCAGTAGTCGAGCTGGCGGTAGCTGATGCCGACGATCTCGGCGGCGCTGCGCCCGCTGTAGGAGGCATCCGCGGTCTGCTCGTCGGGCATGACAGTCATGTGATTCACCATACCGCCAGCGACGAGCGTCGTGGGTGGACCGCACTCCCACTTGCTGTGGAACCTCGTCGGACTGCGCTCGAGACCGAGCGGTTCCGCCCCGGCGACGCCCGCAGGACGCCCGTCAGGAGGCGAAGTCGTCCGGCGAGACGTTGTCGATGAACTGGCGGAACTCCTCCACCACCTCTTCGGCATCCACGTCGTCGTCCACCTCTTCGACGAAGCCGGCCTCGTCGAGCACGTCCTCCTCGGCGAAGATCGGGCACCCCGTCCGCACCGCCAGGGCGATGGCGTCGGACGGGCGGCTCGAGACCTGCACCACCCCGGAGGACGACTTCAGGTGGAGGTTGGCGAAGTACGTGGTGTCACGCAGCTCCGTGATCACGACCCGCTCCAGGCTGACGCCGAGCTCGTCGAGCACGTCGCAGAACAGGTCGTGCGTCAGCGGCCGGGGTGTGTCCACCCCCTCGAGCGCGAAGGCGATCGCGGTCGCCTCGGGGTTGCCGATGAAGATCGACAGCTGGCGTTGGCGCCCGGCGAGCTCCCGGAGCACCACCACCGGTGTGTTGCTCGGCAGCTCCACCCGGACAGCGACCAGCTCGAGTTCGATCACGGCGGCAGCTTACGTCAGCGCCCTGCGGGCGACCGGTGGCCCAGGCGGGTTCCCGGAGGCTCGTCCGCTCACCCGAGCAGGTCGTGACCGAGCTCCCGACGCAGCAGCGACCGATGCAGGTCCGCACCCAGCTCGGCGAGCTCCGAGGCCAGCTCGGAGGCGTGCTCGCGAGCCTTCGGGTTGCGCTGCTTGAGCAGCGGCACGGCCAGCTGCTCGACCATGCCGGCCTCGCGCTCGGCGGCGACGAGGTACATGCGCAGGTGGCGGGGCTCCACGCCGAGCTCGGCGTAGCGAGCGGCCAGACGGGCCACCTCGAGCGCGGAGGGCCCGTAGACCCGCTCCCCCACGCGCCCGGCGTTCTGGACCAGGCCGAAGCGCTCCAGCTCCGCCAGCAGCGCCGACTCGATGCCGGCGGAGGAGCAGAGCTCCTCGGCGGTGAGCTGGGTGTCCTCGGGGACCGGCTCGGGTTCGCGACGCCGCACCGGGCGATCGGAGCCACGGGGCGCGGGCTTGGGCTCGGGTCGGGCCGGCCGGCGGGGATCCTCCTGGAGCGCGGCGACCACGTCCGCGGGCGTCTCGAACGG
>JAEXGP010000081.1 GCA_023450775.1 Actinomycetes bacterium
CCCTGCCGGGGCCGCCGCCAACACCGAGGTGCCGAGCCCGGCGGCCGCCACCACCACACACGCCCTGACCGTCCACGAACGCGTGGACGACGACGTCATCGCCATCAGTTCTCCCAGCAGACCGCCAGAGGGAGCGTCGGCGGCCGACGATCGACCGCGCTCCTGACCCGTCCCTCTTCTCCCTCACCACCGCCGTGGTGCTGCGAATGGCGATGATGCGGCATCCGCACGGCCGCGGCAAGAGGGAAAACGCCTCGGAAGGGCGGTCCGGGGGCCGCCGTTCAGCGGACGTTCAGAACCGGTCCGACGCCGGGACGGCAGCGGGAGTGGGGTCGCGTCGAATGGGAGTGGCGTCGCGCCTCGACCTCATGTCGAGGTCGAGGGCGCCGCGCGCCCTCCGCTCGGTCGGACCCGCTCAGCGGACCTTGAACTGCAGGACGTTGGGTCGCGTGCCCGACTGGACCTCGAGCACCATCGTGTCCGCGTCCTTCTCGGGTGCCCGGAAGACGTACACGCCCGTGGCGGTCTTGCCCGGCTCCACCGTGCCGGTCAGGTCCTCGGCCGGCTCGGAGCGGTTGACGATGGCCGGCGTCCCGTCGCCGTAGCTGGCGGTCACCGCGATGGTGGAGAGGTCGAACGGCTCCTTGGAGTCGTTGCGCACCTCGAGGGTGGACGCCACGGCCGGACCGGCCGTCTCGCCGGGAAGGTTGGCGGCGACCTCCAGCGTCTTGGAGTCGGTGAGCGTGACCAGCACGCCACCGCCGAGGTCGGCCGGGGTCCCCGGGGCCACCGGACCCTTCAGGTCGTCGGCGACCGGCGTCGAAGGCGGCGCGGTGGCCGGTGCACCCGTGGTGGACGGGCCGGTGTCGGCGCCCGCGACGGTGGTCGTGGTGGTCGACCCGTTCTCCTTGCCGTCGGCGTCGTCGTCGGACGAGCACCCTGCGATGACGAGCACCACCGCGACTGCGGCGGCGCCCAGGACGGCGAGCTTGCTCGCGTTGCGATGTCGACGAGACGTCATGACCCTCCTCGGTCCAGGTCCCGCATCTGACCGAACCACTTGACCGACGCCGCCATCAGGTAGGCGGCACTCCCGATGAACATGAGGGTATAGGCGGCCTGGAACAGAACCGACGCGCCGAGCACGAGGAATATGAGGCACAACAGGCCGTAGTCGGTGGGGATCTTGAGCAGCGACACGAGCACCGACGGACGTTCCGTGTCGGGACGCTGACCGCCCGGCGCCTCGCCCCGCTTGAGGGCGGCGTTGCGCACGAGCTGCTCGTTCAGGATCTGCGCGAAGAAGGACACGGCGGCGACGATCGCGTAGCCGATCGGCACGAGCAGCCACCGCTCGTCGAGGTCCCAGAACCGGTACCAGCTGATCAGCACGCACATGTGCAGCGTGGAGATCTTGAGGCAGTCGACCATGTGGTCGAGCCACTCCCCCGTCACCGAGCCGCCGCCGCGCAGGCGGGCGAGCTGGCCGTCCGCGGCGTCGAGGGCGTAGCCGAGCACGAGGAGCAGCGTGATCACGATGCCGAGCCACCACGACGGTCGGACCGTCGCGAGCAGGATGATGCCGGCGAACGAGAAGACCGCGCTGATCACGGTGACCGCGTTGGGCGTGAGTCCCACGTGGTAGCCGGCGGCGGCGAACAGCCGGCCGAGCTTGCGGTTGACGAAGCGCGAGTACGCGGGCGCGCCCTTGCCGCTCTTCTGCGCGGCCGCGAGCCGGCGCACGGTGTCGGAGTAGGACTCGCCAGGCGCCGGCCTGGTGGATCCTGCAGGGGTAGTGGTCACGGTCGGCTCCCTCCGGTGACGGCCCGTGAATCGGTCGACGCCCCTGTCGCCCGGCGACGGCCGGACGGTCGGCGCCGCGGGAACTCCCGCGCCGCCAGTCGCTCGCACAGCGAGCCGTACGCCTCGGCGACGGCGTCCCAGTCGTAGGCCGCCGCCCGCTCCCGCGCGAGCTTGCCCCGCGCCGTGGCCGCGTCCGGGTCCGCCTCGGCGGACTCGAACAGCGGGGCGAGGTCCGCGGGCGTCGACCAGAACCGGCCGGACGCGCCGAGCACCTCGCGGTTGAACGACACGTCGAACGCATCGGTGGCGGCCCCGGCCCCGATCGCCCGCAGGAGCGAGGGGTTCGTGCCACCGACCGAGTGGCCGTGCTGGTAGGTCAGCGAGTTGGCGTAGAGCTGGTCGAGGAGGTCCTGGTCCCAGACACCGCCGAGGAACTTCACGCGGTCGTCGCCGAGCGCCTGCACCTTGGCCGTGTACTCGTCGGCGTACGGGGCGGAACCGACGACGACGAGCGGCAGCGCGGCGGCGCTGCGGACGTAGCCCTCCACGATCACGTCGACGTGGTTCTCGGGTTCGAACCGGGCGACGGCCAGGTGGTAGCCGCCCGGCGCCAGGTCGGCCTCCTCGACCGCGGCCAGCAGCTCGGGGCGGTCGGCCTCCACCAGCGGCGCGCCGTAGGCGATGAGCTCCGTGGGCGCGGCGAACTCCTCCTCGTAGTACTCCTGGATGCCGACCGCGTCCGCGATGAGCGCGTCGGACCACCGCACCGCGAGCGCCTCGGCCGCCCGGTAGTAGCGCTTGCCGGTGGGGCCCCACTTGGCCCGCTTCCACTCCAGACCATCGACGTGCGTGGCGACCGGCAGTCGGCGGGCCCGGATGGCGGGCAGCAGCGGCGCGTTGGCGGCGTTGAAGAGCACGACCGCGTCCACCGGGTGGCGCATGAGGTGCGCCACCGAAGCGGCGGTGTGCGTCAGCGTCTCCAGGGCGCGCTTGCGGGCCGCGGGCAGCGTGACGAGCTGCATGCCCAGGTACTCGTCGAGCGGCGGACCGGTCTCGCCCTCGGGTCGACGGCAGTAGACGACCACGGTGTGGCCGGCGTCGGCGAGGCGGCGCCCGACCTCCTCGACGCAGGTCTCGAAGCCCCCGTAGCGGGCCGGCACCCCCCTGGTTCCGACGAGTGCGATCCGCATGGTGGGCTCAGGCCGATCGCTCTGCCGCGGCCTCGCTGTCGGCCCGCAGGTAGGCGGCGGTCCCGGCGATGACGAGGCCCAGGATGAACCCGAGGGCCGCCTCCTTGATCGGGAGCTTGTTGTTCACCACCGACGAGTCGTCGGGCTTCACGATGAACTCGACGCCGTCGCCCAGCACGGCGCTGCTCGTCCGGATCGCGGCCTGCCGCTGCTGGAGCTGACCCAGGGTCGAGGCCGCCGCGTCGTTGACCGCGGTGTTGTTGTTCGTGATCGTGGCCCGGACCTGCGCGGCGCTCTCGTCGATCGACTTGAGGGCGGCATCGGTCAGGGCCGTGACCTGCTTCTGCGTCTCCTCGGCGTAGGCCCGTGCGACCTCGCCGGCCAGGGCCACCGCATCGTCGTCGGAGTTGCCGGTCGCCGTGATCGTGATGATGTTGGAATCGGTCGACGGCGTGATCTCGAGCTTCTTGCGGAGCCCGTTCAGGTCGTCGGTCCCGAGCGCGGCGGCCACGTTGCCGAGCACGGCGTCGCTGGTGACGAAGCGGGCCCGTTGGGCGGTGTAGCGCGCGAGCGAGGCGTCGCCGGTGGAGCCCGGCGCCAGCACGTTGTCCTGGCTGGGCGTCTTGAGGGCGATCGTGGCGGTGGCCGACGGCTTGGGGGTGAGCACCAGCCCGACGACGGTGCTGAGCGCCACCGAGACCACGACGATGACCACGCACATGGCTCGGTAGTGCCACATGGCGCTGAGCAGACCGACCGGTGCACGATCGGCGCCCGCCGACCCCGTTGCGGTGGTGCTGTTCGGCATGCCGCCGTTGGTGGTGCCGTCGGACGTCGCGCCCTTGACGTCCGACGTCTTCGATGTCTCGGCCACGGGCTCGCTTCCGTCGTACTGGTCAGTGGCTCGGTTCGTCGTCGAGTCCGGACGAGGTGCCTCGGTCCGTCCCTCGATCGCTCGGCCGGGGTGAACCCAGAAGTATAGCGACGGCGTGTGCGATCTCCTCCGCCTGTCGCAGCGGACCGACTCCGCGCGCTGACCTAACGTTCGGCGATGGAGCGCATCGGGATCCGCGACCTGCGGGCCGACGTCGCGGCCCAGGTGCGACGGGCCGGCGACGGCCACCGGGTGATCATCACCGTCGCCGGTCGGCCGGTCGCCCAGCTCGGACCGATCGAGGCCGACCCGCACGAGCCGACGCTCGAGGACCTCGCCGCGCGAGGTCAGGTCGTGCTCGCCCGCCGCCAGGACCGCCCCGATCCCGCGACCGTGCTCCCGCTGTGGGCCGGCACCCGCATCGACCAACTCGTGCGCGAGGTCAGGGGTCGTTGAGATCGGCGTCGAGGCAGGGCCGGCGTTGACGATCGCGCTCGACACCACCGGCCTGCTGTCGCGGTACCTCGACGGGCCGACCCGCCCGCTCGTCATGGAGGCCATGGCGCGCGACCACGACTGGTGCGCCAGCGCGCTGGCGCTGTCCGAGGCGCTGATGCTGGTCGACCGGCTCGGCGACGATCCCGGCCGCACCGACGACCTGCGCCGGGCGCTGCGCGACGACTGGGAGCGGATCAACGTGGTGCCCGTCGACCAGCTCTGCCTGGACCGGGCCGCCGAGCTCGGCCGCACCCAGCCGCTGCGCACCGTCGACGCCATCCACCTGGCCGCGGCCGACCGACTGCCCGGTCCGGTCACCTTCGTCACCTTCGACGCCACGCAGATCCCGGTCGCCCTCGCCCTCGGCTTCCAGGTCGTCGGCGGCGACTGAACGCACCCTCGAACACGGCGCGGGGCGCGAGACTCGGACCATGAGCGAGCCGTCCGGGACCCTCCACCTCTCCGACACCGACATGGAGATCCACAAGGTCGTGGTCGGACCCATGGACAACAACGTGTTCGTGCTCCGGTGCCGCCACACGGGTGAGGCGGTGCTGATCGACGCCGCCAACGAGCACGACCGGCTGCTCGACCTGTCCCGCACCCTCAACGTCGGGAGGGTGATCGAGACCCACGGCCACTGGGACCACATCCAGGCGATCCCGGAGATGCGCGACGCCGGGTACTCCGTCGGCGTGTCCGACGCGGATGCCGGCATGCTTCCCAGCTACGACGAGATCATCGGCGACGACGAGGTGATCACCGTGGGCGACCTCCGCCTGCGGACCATCCACACTCCGGGACACACGCCGGGATCGATCTGCTTCCGGGTGGAGGGCAAGCCGATCCTGTTCAGCGGGGACACGCTGTTCCCCGGCGGGCCCGGCAACACCAAGTTCGAGGGCGGCGACTTCCCCACGATCATCCGCTCCATCGAGGACCGGCTGTTCGCCGGTCTGCCCGGCGACACGATCGTGCTGCCCGGCCACGGCGACGACACCACGATCGGGAACGAATCCCCCCACCTCCAAGAATGGGTGGACCGGGGCTGGTGAGCGGAGCGAACCCAGCCCCGGTCTCGACATCAGGGGTGGTCGGGCGGCCTCCCCTGCGACAGCCGCTCAGGCCGTGAGGTCCCTCTCCACGGGATTCGCGAGCCGCAGGAGCACGTCGGCGTGACAGGGCTGATCGAGCCGGCACCAGCAGGCGAGGTCGTGACCCCCGAGCAGCTCGCGCACGAAGTCCTCCGAGCACTGCAGCTCCCCGGCGAGCAGCGCCTCCTCGTAGAGGCCGACCGTGAGTGCACGGGCCTCCTGCTCGGACAAGGGGCCGGAGAGGTTGCGGCCGTCCCGCCGAACCGTCCACCCGCCGCTCATCAGCTCGACCACCTTCCACGGGTTGCCCCACTTGGTGGGTCGAGCGACGACGAGCGCTCCGGGCGGCAGGCGCCACCCCTTCGTCCGTCGCAGCTGGATGCGCTGGGGGCCCTTCACGCCGATCCCCGACAACCGTCCCTCCGTCACTGAGCGAGCGGACCTGGTCGCGTTCCGAGACTGCGTGTGATCGCGTCGCTCAGCCGACGACGACTCACGCCGGAACGGCGGTCTGGTTCCGTCGCGCACCTGTGGCCCTCGGACGCCGTTGTCCGAGGGCCACAGCGCGACCGGTCAGATGCGTGCTCGGCGTCCCGAACTGGTGAGCGCGGCGATGACCAGGCCGACCAGTCCGATCGCGGCCACGATCCATCCGATCGTCGGACTCGCGAGCACTGCGATGAGCACTCCGACGACGATGACCAGCAGTGCAGCTCCGATCGTCATGACACCTGACCTCCTGTAGTGGGTGGGTGGTGGCCGACTACCCGGGAGGTCGTCGCCGGAAACGGCGTCGATCGGTGATCGAGAAGCACCCGCGGCAGATGTAATGCGGGCCGGTGTTCGATCGATCCTTGCTCTCTCGCGAGCTGACGTTCCGGCGTACGTGGACGTCGGCTGAGCGACGCGAGCTCACGCAGTTTCGGACTCGGGCGTCGTGCGGACCGCGGCCGCCGGCCACGCGTTGTCGTCGGGGCGGGGGACGAACGCCGCGATCCCGCACAGCGAGAGCCAGCCGAGCACGACCCAGGTGAACAACGCGACGTCGACGCCACGCGACGTCTGGGTGGCGCCGACGAGGCCGGTCAGCACCGCTGCGACCACGCAAGCGATGACCACCGTGCGGTGGTGCGGCGGGGTCGGGGCCGCCACCGCGTCGGCGCCGTGCCAGCGGCACAGCAGCCGTTCGCGACCGATGACCCACATCTGCCAGACGGCGACGGCCGACAGCGCCAGGCTCAGCACCACCTGCAGCACGTTGGCGACGCTGAGCGACCGCCCGGCGGCGTCGAGGAGGTGCTGGTCGAACCCGGGCACGATCACTGCGTGGTCCTCGTGCGTGAACATGTCGATGAGCACGTGGCTGATCGCCCCGATCAGGACGCACAGCGCCACGTTCCACCAGCGGTGCCGCACGCGACCGACGAGCTGCAGGTCGCGCAGGTGGAACGCCCCGAGGTCGGGCAGGTGGCCGGCGAGCCGAGGCAGCACGAGCCGCCGCGCCGACCAGGTGAGCAGGAGCCCGACGACCAGGCACCACGACACGAGCTGGTCGAGCCGGTGCCCGTCGAACCAGGTCGGCCACCCGAACAGGTACGGCATCGCCGTGTTGTGCTGCGTGGCCCGGGCCAGGTCGGGCACCGCGCTCCCCGCCACGAGCGCCACCCCGTCGAGTCCCGGCCGCCACCGCTTCAGCGGCAGGACGGGGGCCTGGTGGGCGAGGAACGTCACGGGCATGCGGCTGTCCATGGTGTCAGAGCGACCCGTGCGCACGACCCGCGCGACAGACTGCGCCGGTGGCCCTCCCCGCGGACGAGCGTCCGATCGACCCCACTCCCGTCCACACCGGCGATCTGCCGCCCACGCCGATCCGCGACCGCAACATCCCGGCCGAGGCGTGGATCGAGGCCCCCGAGGTCCTGCTACGGGCCGGCGACGACATCGGCCGTCCGGCGATCACCTACAAGCGGCGGATCGGGCCGTGGCTCCTGTGGCGTGCGGGGCCGGCGAAGGGCGCGGATGCCCGCTACGTGGCGATCGACGCGGAGGACCTCGCCCGGGCGTTCACGTTCCGCCTGTTCCCCGACGGCACGGGTGACGGGGACGGCCCGACGTCGCACCACGTCCGGTTCCGGACGTGGAAGGAGGATCTCCGCGACGCACCCTCGCAGGCCTGACGGCACGTGAAGGCAGCGCGACGGTCCCATGACCGCAGCGTGAACTCCGTTCAGGATTATCCGTTCGTCCAGTAACGGACGCTGGGCGGTGCCCTACCGTCGGCCGCTCAGGACGGCGAGCCGGGCAACCGGAGTGCAGGGAGCTGGTCGAGTGGGATCGAATCGCGTGCGGATCGCCGTCGGTGCCGTCGTGGCCCTGGCGGTCGTCGGAGCGGTGGTGGTGGTGCTGGCCACGAGGGGCGGCACCGAATCGGTGACCCTCGAGCCGGTCACCGCCGACGGCCCTGACCCGTTCACGACCTCGGTCGTCTCCCGGGAGGTGCCGTCTCCGGCCGAGCAGGTGACCGTCGCCGCGGCCCGGCTGGTCGCCGATCAGCACCGCGACGACGCCACCGGTACCCGTGCGGTGGGCGGGACGGAACCGGGTCTGTACGGGGGAACCGGCGACGCCTCGACCTGCGACGTCGCGGCGCTCGCCGCGTTCCTGGCCGACGACGAGGCGAAGGCGGCGGCATGGGCCGGCGTACTGGGCATCGACGTCGACGAGATCCCGACCGAGCTCGCACGGCTCACTCCGGTGGTCCTGACCACCGACACGCTGGTGACGAACCACGGATTCGCCGGCGGGCGGGCCACCCCCCGCCAGGCGGTGCTCCAGGCCGGGACGGCGGTCCTGGTCGACGAGGAGGGTGTGCCCAGGGTCCGGTGCGCCTGCGGGAACCCGCTGGCCGAGCCCGCTGCGGGCGATCTCGCCGCGGCGAGCACCACCGGTGAGCGGTGGGACGGCTACGACGTCGCCGCCGTCGCCACGGTCCGGCCGGCAGAGCCGGTGGACGTCCTCACGCTCGTCGATCTGACGAGCGGTGAGCGGTACGAACAGCCGGTGGGATCCGCGGTGGGGACCACGTGGCTGGCGGTGTCCGGAAAGTACGACACCGCCGGCGGGCCGACCGGCGCGGTGCACACCAGTCCCGACGGACGGTCGTGGACGACCGCGGCGACCGGCCCAGATCTGCTGTACGGCGTGGCGACCTCGGACGACCTGGCCGTGGTGGTGGGCGCGTCCGTCGGAGGCGGCGGCGTCGTGCGAACGAGCACCGACGGTGCGAACTGGTCGGCACCGACTCCCGTCATCGATCCGCTACGCGCCGTTGCCCACGGCGACGGACGATGGGTGGCGGTCGGCGACCGCAGCTTCGCCGAGGAGGGCGGAGCGGGCGACGGGTCGGCGGGTGCGATATGGACGAGCATCGACGGTGTGAAGTGGGAGCGGACGGCCACGACCTCGCCGTACGACAACACGGAGCTGACCGCACGTTCCGGCGGCATCCTCCACCAGGCGATGCTGTCCGTCGCATACGGCGACGGGACCTGGGTCGCCACCGCGCAGGAGTGCACGGAGCGGGTGTGCCTCCCGGTCGAGTTCACGAGCACCGACGCCACCACCTGGACCCGTCGGGTCATGGAAGGGTCGCTCGGCGCGGTCTCGGTGGCTCACGACAGTCGCACCTGGGCGTTCGTGGGCCGCGAGCTGACCGGAGCGGGAGCCGGTGCGACCGACTCGGCGACCGCGATCGCCGGGCGCAGCACCGACGGCGAGACCTGGAACTACGGCGCGACCGAGCCCGAGGGCGTGATCCTGGAGGGACTCGCCGCCGGATCGGGGGCGTGGCTCGCGGTGCAGGACCGCTCGACCGAACCGGACGTCCCGTCGAGCGACGGCATCTACCGCTCGGAGGACCTGATCACGTGGTCCCAGGTCTCGACCATCGAAGCCGACCTCCACGGTGTCGCCGTGTTCGCCGTCGGCCACACCACTCCGGCGGCCCCGGCGACGACGACCACCACCGCCCCGGCACCCGCGACCGACGTCGCCGGCATCCGGGTGCTGACCCGTGGCCTCCAGTTCCAGGACCTCTCGGGCATGAACACGTCGCTGGCGCCGTTCGCCGGTCCGGCCACCGCCGCCGTCGACGTCATCCGAGCGATGCTCGGCGAGCCGAGGACGACCGTGGAGCCCGGCGACGGGACCTGCGTGGCCGAGTCGACCGTCCTCTCCTGGGGCGCGCTCTCGATCGTGGTGCCCGGGCGTGATCCGTCTGGCCCGGACTGGAAGGTGGTCCTGAGGGGGACGCAGGCGGATCTGCCCGCCGTGCCGGTCACGGTGCCTGGCGAGTTCTCCCTCGGGGCGCCGGCCGCGGACGTCGCCGGCAACTTCCCTGGCGTGCCGACGCAGTCGATGGCCTACCAAGGCGTGCAGTACGACAACTTCCTCCTCGACCCGTCGGGTGGCCGGACGGAACCCGGCACCCTCGTGAGTGCGGAGGACGGGGTCGTGCGCTCGATCGTGGCCCCCGCCTACCTCGAGGACATGTGCTGACCGACCCCTCGGAGCGGCATCCGCACCGCCTGGAGAGGCTGTCCGGGCTATTTCCACTATCTGAGTAGTGGAAATAGACTCGGGGTCATGTCCGACGCCGACACCCCCCTCACGGACGAGACGCCCCTCTTCCAGATCGAGGGCCTGCGCGCGGCTCCGGCCGAGCAGCCCACCGCCGAGATCCTGAAGGGCGTGTCGCTCACCGTCCGGCGGGGCGAGGTCCACGCGCTCATGGGCCCCAACGGCTCCGGCAAGTCCACGCTCGCCAGCACGCTGATGGGCTCCCCCGAGTACGTCGTCACCGGCGGGAACGTGCGCTACAAGGGCGACGACATCACCGACTGGTCCGCCGACCTGCGCGGCCGCAACGGCATGTTCCTGGCGTTCCAGTACCCGCAGGAGATCCCCGGCGTCTCCGTGCGCCAGTTCCTGCGCCAGGCGCTGTCGGAGCGCAAGGGCATCGACCTGTCGGTGCTCGAGATCCGGCTGGCGATCATGGAGTGGATGGAGCGGCTCGACATGGACCCGAGCTTCGCCGACCGCTTCCTCAACGAGGGCTTCTCCGGTGGCGAGAAGAAGCGCAACGAGATCCTGCAGATGGCCATCCTCGAACCCGAGATCGCCATCCTGGACGAGACCGACTCCGGTCTCGACATCGACGCCCTCCGCGTGGTGGCCAACGGCGTCAACGAGGTTCGGGCGGACCGTCCCGACCTGGGCGTGCTGGTGATCACGCACTACCAGCGCCTGCTCGACCACCTCACGCCCGACGTGGTGCACATCCTCGTCGACGGCCGGATCGTGACCTCCGGCGGACCGGAGCTCGCCCAGCAACTGGAGCGGGAGGGCTTCGACGCCTACCGCGAGCGGGAGTCGGTGTCGTGACCACGGCCGCCGACACCACCGCCCACGTGCCCACCGCCACGGAGGTCGCGGCCGACGCGTCCGCCGACGAGCTCGACGTCGCCGCGGTCAAGGCCGACTTCCCGATCCTCGCGACCACCGTGCACGACCGCCGGCTGGTGTTCCTGGACTCGGCGGCGTCGTCGCAGAAGCCGACCGCCGTGCTCGAGGCGATGGACCACTACTACGAGACCACGCACGCCAACGTGCACAGAGCGGCGTACACGCTGGCCGAGGCGGCGACCAACGCCATGGAGTCCGCCCGCGCCACGGTCGCCCGCTTCATCGGTGCGCCCTCGGCGAACGAGGTCGTGTTCACCAAGAACGCCACCGAGTCGATCAACCTCGTCGCCCGCTCCTGGGGCGGCGCCAACCTGGGTCCCGGCGACGCCGTCGTGCTGACCCAGCTCGAGCACCACGCCAACATCGTCCCCTGGCAGCAGCTCGCGGCCGAGCGGGGCGTGGAGCTGCGCTGGATCCCGCTGACCGACGACGGCCAGCTCGACCTCACCGACCTGGACCGCCTGCTCGACGGCGCCAAGCTGCTCGCGCTGTCGGCCATGTCGAACGTGGTCGGCACGATCACCCCGGTGCGCCGTCTGACCGACGCCGCCCACGCCGCCGGCGCGCTCGCCGTGATCGACGCCTGCCAGTACGTCCCCCACGTGAGGACCGACGTGGTCGAGCTCGGCGCCGACTTCCTGGCGTTCTCGGGCCACAAGATGCTCGGCCCCACCGGCGTGGGCGTGCTGTGGGCCCGGGCGGAGCTCCTCGAGTCCATGCCGGCGTTCCTCGGCGGCGGCGGGATGATCCTGGACGTCACGATGGACGGCTTCGTGCCGGCCGAGGTGCCGCACAAGTTCGAGGCGGGCACCCCGCCGATCGCCGAGATCGTGGGCCTGGGCGCGGCGGTCGACTACCTGGACCGGCTCGGCATGGAGCAGGTGCGGGCACACGAGATCTCGCTCACCGCGTACGCCATGCGCAGCCTGACCGAGCGATTCGGTGAGGACCTCACGATCTACGGTCCGCACGAGCCCGATGCCCGCGGCGGTGTGATGAGCTTCGCCTTCAAGGGCATCCACCCCCACGACCTGTCACAGGTGCTCGACCAGCACGGCGTGTGCGTCCGTCCGGGCCACCACTGCGCCAAGCCGCTGATGCGAGTTCTCGGTGTCGGTGCCACTGCGCGAGCATCGTGGTACGTGTACAACGACGAGGCCGACATCGATGCGCTCGGCGACGCGCTCGACGACGCCGGCGACTTCTTCGACTTCTGAACGAGCGCACCGGGCCACACGGTGACTGACGAGACTGCCCCGACGCCGATCCGCCGGGGCGAAGGGAACGGTTGACGAATGTCAGGTCTCGAAGACCTCTACCGCGAGATCATCCTCGACCACTACCGCAACCCGCGGAACCGCGGCGAGCTGCCCAGCCCGCCCGCGTCCCGGGTGGAGGGCTTCAACCCGCTCTGCGGTGACGAGATCGTGGTGTACCTCCAGCTCGACGACCCTTCGAAGGGCGACGACGCGGTGGTGACCGACGTGCGCATCGGCGGCCAGGGCTGCTCGATCTCGCAGTCCTCGGCGTCGATGATGTCGGCGGCGATCAGCGGCAAGACCGTCGGCGAGGTCAAGGACCTGACCAAGGCGTTCAAGTCGATGATGTCGATCCACGAGGGCGAGCTCGACGGCGGCGAGCCGGCGTCGGCCGAGGACGCGGACCCCGGTGAGCTGCGCCTCGGCGACCTCGAGGCACTGCGCGGGGTCGTGAAGTTCCCGGTGCGGATCAAGTGCGCCACGCTGAGCTGGAACACGCTGCTGCAGGCGATCGACGAGTCCGAGGCCCAGCCCGCCGGCTGAGGCAGCGCCAGCCCGCCGGCTGAGGCGGCGTCAGGTGGGGAGCGGTGTGCGGGCCAGGTAGCGCCCGGCACCGGCCTCGCCCACGAAGGTGCCGTGCTCCACGACCGGTGCGCCGCGCAGGAACACCGACTCGGCCCAGCCGCGCAGGGTCATGCCCGAGTACGGGGAGTGGTCGACGTCCATGTGCAGGTCCGACGCGTCCAGGCCGTGTTCGCGCATGGGGTCCCAGATCACGACGTCGGCGTCGGCACCCACGCGCAGGCTGCCCTTGGCCGGCCACAGCCCGAAGGTCCGTGCCGGTGCCTCGCTGCACAGGCGCACCCAGTCGCTCGCCCGCAGTCGACCGTCGACGACGCCGGCCCACATGAGGGCCATCCTCGTCTCGACGCCGGGGAGCCCCTCCGGGATCTCGGTGAAGTCCCGGCGCCCCTCGGGCCGGCGGTTGGTGCCGGCTCGGATGTCCGCGGTGGACCAGGCGGCGTGGTCCGAGGCGACGGTGTGGATCCAGCCCGCGGCGAGCCCGTACCAGAGCTCCTCGGCGTGCCACGGCTCGCGCAGCGGTGGCGAGCACACGAAGGTGTCACCCGACTCGCCACCCATGCGCTCCGTGGACAGGTGCAGGTACTGGGGGCAGGTCTCCACCGTCATGCGGACGCCGCGCTCCTGCGCCTTGCGGACGGCCTCGAGCGCCGGGGCGGACGAGATGTGGGGCAGGTAGAGGGGAACATCGACCATCTCGGCGAGCATGGCGGCACGGGTCGTCGTCTCGGCCTCGAGCACCGCTGGTCGGGCCAGCGACTGCTCGATCGGGCCGCGTCGCCCGCGCCGCAGCGCCTCGCGCTCGAGCGAGCCGATCGCTCCCCCGTTCTCCGCGTGCACGACGACCGCGCCGCCGCGGGCGCCGACCGAGCGCAACACGTCGAGCACCACGCCGTCGTCCACGCTCCGGTCGTCGCGTCCGGACATGCACACCTTGAACGAGGTCACCCCGGCCTCGACGACGGCGTCGATCTGCGCCTCGTCGATCGGTTCGACGACCGTCAGGTGGAGACCCACGTCGACGGCGGCGGCGTGGGCGTGGCAGCGCCACTCGACGAGCGCGTCGGTCACGCTCTGGCCCGGGACCGGCGAGACGTACTCCAGCACCGACGTGGTCCCGCCCAGCGCGGCAGCGGCCGTGGCCGAGGCCACGCCGTCGGCCACCTCGGCCTCGCCCACGCGCAGTCGCATGTGGGTGTGGGCGTCCACGCCGCCCGGCACGACCAGCCGTCCGGTGGCGTCGACCACCTCCTCCCGGTGATGGGGCTCCAGGTCGGCGCCCACCTCGGCGATCCGGCCGTCGGCCGAGATGCGGAGGTCCGCGACGCGGTCGCCGTCGACGTCGACCATCCGACCGCCCCGGATCAGCACGGTAGAGTCCCGTCCGTGCGAGTCGAGGCGGAGTTCACCGTCGAACCGTTCGTGGAGGGCAGCCCCGGACCGCACGTCACCGCGGCCGTCGACGCCGCCCGGGCGGCGGGCGTCGAGCCCGACATGGGCCCGTTCGGCACCACGGTCGCCGGGGACATCGACGACGTGCTGCGAGCGCTCGGCGAGGCCGTCCGCGCCGCCACCGCGTCGGGCGCCGAGCGCATCTCGGTGCAGCTGACGGTCGACGGCGCGAGCTGAACCGGCGCCGGCTGCGCTCCGGCGAGCAGACCGGCACCGCACCGGACACCGGCGGGCACGCCCGCTGGCCGGGTCATTCCTCGGGGCGGTTGAGGTAGTTGTAGACGGTGAAGCGGCTGACGCCGAGCACCTCGGCGACCTGCTCCACGGACTTGCGCAGCGCGAACGCCCCGGCCTCGTTCAGCTGCTTCACGATCCGCTGCTTCTCCACCCGGTCCAGCTCCGCCAGCGGGCGGTCGTAGGAGCGCTCCACCCGGCTCAGGAACCACTCCACGTCCCGGGGCCGCTCCGGCAGCCGGACGCCGCCGACCAGCTCGCCCTCCCAACGGAGCTCGATGTCGCCGTCGCGCACCTTCTGCACGGGCACCACCTGCGCGCCCAGCGCGTCGGTGAGCGGCTTCACGGCCCTCAACAGTTCGTGCACCTCTCCAACCTAACGAAACGTGTCGGACGCGCCGGGATCCCTGCTGGGGCGCCACGTCACTGCTCCCCCACCGCTCGGGGGTCGACGACGGCGCCGTCGACGAGCGGCGATCCGGCGGCCCGCAGCTCGGCGAACCCCTCGAGGAGCTCGGTGCGCAGCTCGGCCTGCTCGGAGGCCGGCGCGAACGAGGCGTCGAGGGCGTCGAGCACCGCTGCCTCCAGCTCGTCGAGGTCCGCACCGAGCTCCCGGTGCACGGCGAGGAAGTCGTCGGCCACGTCGGTGGACGTCATGCCCGGGTCGTCGGAGTTCAGCGTGGCCTTCACCCCCGCCCGGCGCTGGTCCATGAACGGGTGGTGCGCCACGTCGGGCACCACCCGGGCGATCAGCACGTTGGACAGGGGGCATGACGTGAGGGCGATCCCCTCGTCCACCACCCGGGTCGTCAGGTCCGGATCGTCGAGGAGCCGGAACCCGTGGTCGACCCGCTCCACCCCCAGCTGCTCGATCGCCACGCGGATGTTGTCGGCCGGGCCGTCCTCGCCGGCGTGGCACGTCCGCCGCAGTCCGGCGGCGGCCGCCGCCGCGAAGACCGGGGCGAAGGCCGCGTGGTCGATGCCTCGCTCCACCGAGTCGGCGCCGATCCCCACCAGCACGTCGCGGTCCTGCGCCGAGGCGAACTCGACCAGCTCCATGGCGGCGGCGGGGCCCGAGGGCTTGTCCACGTCGAGCACCATCCGGCACCGGATCGGCAGGTCGGCGTGGGCGTCCGCGAGCCCTTGCGACACGCCCTCCCACACGGTCTCGAGCGACACGCCGAACGCCATGACGAACGCCGGCGACACGAACATCTCGCGGTACCGCACCCCGGCCGCGACCGCGTCCTCCAGTGCCTCGTAGGTGATCCGGCGGAAGTCGTCGACGGTCACCAGGCTGCGACAGACGATCCCGTACACGTCGAGGAACTGGTTGAGGTCCTGGAACTCGAACAGATCCTCCGGATCGTCGACCGGCAGCTCCACGCCGTTGCGGCGGGCCAGCTCAGCGATCGTCGCCGCCCTGGCCGCACCCTCCACGTGGCAGTGGAGCTCCACCTTGGGGAGCGCACGCAGGTGCTCCTCGGCGGTCATCGTCATGTGGCCAGCGCCTCCTCCTCGCAGGACCGGAGGCCCTCGGCCGTCCGGTGCGGACACGGTCCCCGGCGGGCGTGACAGCGGTGTTTCCTGCCTGTGAACATCGCTGGGCGGCGTTGACAGAATGTTGAACCCGTCCGGCATCATCAGTCCGTGGCCGTCATCAGACCGACCTCGATCGCCGACGCCTGCGCCGCGCTGGCCGAGCATCCCGGCGCGATCCCGATCGCCGGCGGCACCGACCTGATGGTCGAGGTGAACGCCGGCCGCCGTCTGCCCGAGATCGTGGTCAGCCTCGCCGGTGTCGCGGAGCTGCGGGGGTGGGACACGCACGTCGACGACGACGGCCGCCCGACGGTCCGCATCGGGGCCGGCACCACCTACACGCGGCTCATGGACGCGGGGATCGCGGACCTCGTCCCCGCGCTCGCGCAGGCGGCGCGCACCGTCGGCTCCCCGCAGATCCGCAACGCAGGGACGATCGGCGGCAACCTGGCCACCGGCTCCCCCGCCGGCGACACGCTGCCGGTGCTCACCGCGCTCGGCGCCGCCGTGGAGCTCGCCGACGCGTCCGGCTCCCGCACGGTGCCGGTGACCGAGCTGGTGACCGGCCCCAAGCGGACGGCGCTCCGGCCGGGCGAGCTGGTCGTCGCGGTCGAGGTGCCGGTGCTCCGCGGCCCG
>JAEXGP010000084.1 GCA_023450775.1 Actinomycetes bacterium
GGCGTGAGCAGCGTCAGCGCGAGCAGGTCGGCGGTCGCGCACACCACGGCGCCGGCCTCGTGGGCCGCCGCGGCCGTGGCCCGGTGGTCGGTGACGCCGCCGTGCGTGCCCGGGTAGGCCAGCAGGACGCCGAAGACCTCGTGGGCGTCCAGGTCGGTGCCGGGGTCGCCGGCGACCACCTTGATGCCGAGCGGCTCGGCGCGGGTCTCGACCACCTCGATCACCTGCGGGTGGCACTCGGCGTCCACGAAGAAGGTGTTGCCGGCGACCTTGGACCGGCGGCGGGCGAGCGTCATCGCCTCGGCGGCCGCGGTCGCCTCGTCGAGCAGCGAGGCGTTGGCGAGGTCGAGGCCGGTGAGGTCCGCGACCATCGTCTGGAAGTTGAGGAGCGCCTCGAGCCGGCCCTGGGAGATCTCGGGCTGGTACGGCGTGTACGCGGTGTACCAGGCCGGGTTCTCGAGCACGTTGCGCAGGATGACCTTGGGCGTGACCGTGCCGTGGTAGCCGCCGCCGATCAGGCTGGTGACGACCGTGTTGCGGTCCGCGATGTCGCGCATCCGGGCCAGGGCCGCGGCCTCGTCGGCGACGGCGGTCAGCCCGAGCGGGCCGGCCTGGCGGATGGCGTCGGGCACCACCGCGTCGATCAGCGCGTCGAGCGACGGCTGGCCGACCGTGGCGAGCATGGTGGCGACCGCGTCGTCGTCGGGGCCGAGGTGGCGCGGCGCGAAGTCGGTGACGGGGAGGTCGGGGAGGAACCCCTCGTCGGGGGAGCTGGCGGTCGGGGAGGACGGCTCGGTGGTCACGGGGTCTCCGGGGTCGCGGACGGTGGGAGCGGTGTCTGCCCCCCGCTGTCGCGTGACCTGAGAGCTTCGCCCGCCGGCCGCCGTGGCGGTCGATGGGCTTTCCCCGTCGGTGAGCCCGTCGGCGCCGAGGGGCTGCTCTCCAGCGGTGCCTGATCCACCCGGTACATGGGCCTGAGAGATTCCGGGGGCGGTTGCTCCTTCGGCGTCCGACGCAGGGATCACCTGGCGTCGGAGCTCTCCCGGGCGGGATGCGGCGTCGGTTGTGACCGCGAGGCTAGTCGCGAGCCGGTCCGGGAGGCCGCCCCGACCGGCGGTCCCCGGATATACGGGTCGCGCTGGACAATCCTTGTCCGGGCGCGACCCCCATATCCCGGTCAGTCGGTCGAGGCGCCGGCGGGCTCGGGCTCGCCACCGGGTGCGTCGTCGGCGGCGCCCTCGGCCTTCTCGTCGGCGTGCTGCTGGATGGCGGCGCCGATCGCCTTCATGG
This sequence comes from Actinomycetes bacterium, assembly GCA_023450775.1. Lineage (GTDB taxonomy): Bacteria > Actinomycetota > Acidimicrobiia > Acidimicrobiales > Microtrichaceae > Dermatobacter. Next base: position 1,291 of record JAEXGP010000084.1, read on the forward strand.
CGGCGCCGAGCTGCTCGGGACGGTTGGACATGACCCACTCCATGGACGCCGTGGTGGACGCCGTGTGCGGGTCGAAGTGGGGGAGCACGTACTGGGAGAACAGCTCGTAGCTCCGCTTGGTCGCCTCGGGGTTCGCCCACTCGTGCGCCTGCAGGAGCAGCGTGCCGAAGCCGCCGTTCGACTCGTCGACCAGGTGCTGGACCAGCTCGATCGCGTCGTCGGGCGTGCCGATGACCGCCGCGCCCGAGCTCATCAGCGTGTCGACGATCGTCTCGATCGGCGCGTCGGGGAAGATCGGCAGGGCGGCCACCTCCCGGAAGTAGCGGGCGTAGTCGGCCAGGCCGTACTGGACGTCGGCCACCGCCTGCTCCCTGGTCTCGGCGAGGTGCATCATCGTCACGAGCCGCCACTGCCGCCGGTCGGCGACGTGGCCGAACTGCTCGCTGCGCTCCTCCATGACGCTCCACGCGGCGCCGAGCATGTCGATGCCGGCCCGCTGCGTGGCGCCGATCGACAGGAGCGAGCAGCCGAACCGGCCGGCGGCCCGGGGGCCGGAGGGCGAGATCATCGCCGCGACGGCGACCTCGGGGTGCGGGTGCGTGTACGGCCGGAGGTGCAGTCGGGCGTCCCGGAGCGTGAACCACTCGGACTCGTGGGTGACGGGCTCGTCGGAGCGCAGCAGGCGGAGGATGATCTCGAGCGCCTCCTCCATGCGGGCGCGCTGGTCGGCGGGGTCGATGCCCAGCATGAACGCGTCGGACGGCAGGGCGCCGGGCCCCACGCCGAGCTTCACGCGTCCCCGGGTCATGTGGTCGAGCTGGACGATGCGCTGCGCCGTCATCAGCGGGTGGTGGTACGGCAGCGAGACGACACCGGTGCCCAGATCGATGTGCTTGGTCCGCTCCGCGGCGGCGGCGATGAAGACCTCGGGCGAGGCGATGATCTCGAAGCCCCCGGAGTGGTGCTCGCCGATCCAGGCCTCGTGGAACCCGATGCGGTCGAGGTGCTCGATGAGCTGGAGGTCGCGCTCAAGGGCGAGCGTCGGGTTCTGCCCGTTGGGGTGGAACGGGGCCATGAAGATGCCGCAGCGCAGGGGCCAGTCCATGGCGCAGGACCCTACTTGACCGCCCGGTCAAGTGCGACCGTTGTCACAGCGCTGCGTTGCCGTCGGGATCTGCGGGTCCCAGCGGACACTCCGTGTCCGGGCGCGACCCCCATATCCCGCGGTCAGTCGAGGAGGTCGGGTTCCTCGGCGACGATCCACGAGTACAGCGGGTGGAAGCTGAACGCACCGGCCACCTCGGTCCCGACCTGCGAGCGGGTGAGCTCGGCGGTCTCCGGATCGATCTCGATCGGCTTGCCGGCCGCCATGGCCATCAGCTGCGCCTGGCAGCTCCGGTCCGCCGTGATGAACCACCACGCCGCGGCGTCCACGCTCGTGCCGACGGTCAGCAGACCGTGGTTGCGCAGGATCGCCAGCTTCCTGTCGCCGAGCGCCTCGGCGATCCGTCGACCCTCGGACGTGGCCTCGACCACCCCGGTGTAGTCGTCGAACACGGCCTGGTCGCCGTAGAACGCGCAGGCGTCCTGGGTGATGGGGGCCAGGGTCTGGCCGAGCGTGGAGAAGCTGCGCCCGTTGACCGCGTGCGAGTGGGCCGCGGCGACGATGTCGGGCCGGGCCTGGTGCACCTGGGAGTGGATGGCGAAGGCCGCCACGTTGACGGGCCAGTCGCCCTCGACGACCGTCCCTGCGTGGTCGACGCAGATCAGGTCCGACACCCGGATCTGGCGGAAGCTCATGCCGAACGGGTTCACCCAGAACCGGTCGGGGTGCTCGGGGTCGCGGGCGGTGATGTGGCCGGCGACGCCCTCGCCGAACCCGAAGCGTCCGAACAGCCGGAACGACGCGGCCAGTCGCTCCTTGAGGTACCGGCGTTCGTCCTCCTTGGTGGCGTGGACGGGGAACGTGAACTGCTGCGGTCGGGAGGTGTCGGGTCGCGCCATGCGCATCAGGGTACGCCGGGGACGAGGGCGCGGACCTCAGGGGCGGAAGCAGTCCACGACGTCGGCCCAGAAGCGCTCCAGGTGCGGACGCAGCGGGCTCGGGGTCTTGCCGAGCCGCACCACGACCAGGTCGAGCGCCGGCACGCAGCAGATCATCTGGCCCTCGTAGCCGTTGGCCCAGAACGTGCCGAGCTCGTCGTCGACCCGCACCCACCAGTGGTGCCCGTAGCCCCAGCCGTTCTCGGGGTCGACCGAGCGCAGGGTCCGGGCCGAGTCCACCCAGTTCTCGGGCAGCAGCCGCCGGTCGTCCCACACCCCGTCGCGGAGGTAGAGCAGGCCGAACCGGGCGAAGTCCCGCGCCGTGGCGTACAGGTAGGAGGAGCCGACCCAGGTGCCGGCCGCGTCGCACTTGGCGGTGGCGCTGCGCATGCCCAACGGGTCGAGTAGCCGGTCCTGCAGGAACCCGGTGATGGCGGCCGCGCCGGCCTGCGCGCCGTCGTCACGGCCGGCGGCCAGGCTCCCGACCAGCCGCGACAGGATGTTGGTCGTGCCGCTCGAGTAGTTGAAGTGCGTCCCGATCGGGTGCTCGAGCGGGAGCCCTGCGGCGAAGTGCGCCATGTCGTCCGCGCCGGCGCCCCAGAGCATCTCCAGGCAGTCCGATGCGGTGTCGTCCACGTAGTCCTCGACGAAGTGCAGGCCCGAGCGCATGGCGAGCAGGTCGTCGACGGTGATCGCGTGGCGCGGGTCCGCCGGGTCGGCCCACTCGGGGACCGCCGCCGGCGCCGACGGGTCGAGACGTCCGTCGCCGACCAGCATCCCGAGCAGTGCGTGCGTGACGGACTTGGCCATGGACCACGAGATCAGCGTGGTGTCACGGTCGACGCCCGGTCCGTAGCGCTCGGCCACGAGCCGGCCGCCCTGCACAGCCACGAAGGCGAGCGACCTCTCGAGCTCGGGCGTGGACTCCACGGCGAACACCGGGTCCAGCAGCGCGGCCAGGCGCTCGCTGTCGCCGCTGCGTTGGTCGCCCTCGGGCCACTCGTCGGTCGGCCAGGGCACCCCGTCGGGCTGCGCGGGGAGCGGGACGACGGGGTCGGCGAGGTCCATCGCTGGCTCAGGCGAGCGGGCGCCCGAACGGCAGGGACTCCTGCCAGGTGGAGAGGAACGCCTCGGCCCGGTAGGCGGCGCCCAGGTACGGGCCCTCCTCGTGACCGGCCACCTCGGTGGCGATCGTCCGGACCGTGGCGTCGGCCGCGGCGCGGAGCGAGTCAGCGGTCGCGCCGTCCTCGGGCCGGAAGGCGAGCAGGGGTCCGAGCAGGCTGAGGAAGTCCGCGACCACGACGACGTTGCGGCGGCGGGCGACCGCCAGGCCCTTGGCCGTCACCGGCGCCACGCCGCAGGGGACGATGGCCCGCTGCGGCAGCGCGGCGGCCAGGTCGTGGTCGACGATCCCGGCCTTCGATCCGCACACGAGCAGGTCCGCCGCGGTCGTCGCCACCTCCGCTCCGTCGGCGGTGGCGACCACCTCGGCGCCGGCGGCGCTCAGCGCGGCGGTCACGGCCTCGGTG
>JAEXGP010000094.1 GCA_023450775.1 Actinomycetes bacterium
CGTCGGTCCCAGGACCCGCTGTCGGGCTCCGGGATCGTGACCTCGGCCAGGACGGCGTCGGCGACCAGCGCGTCGAGCGCCCGCTTGTTGGGCACGTAGCCGTAGAGCGTCATGATCGGCACGCCGAGCTCACGCGCCAGGCCCCGCATCGACAGCCCGGCCACGCCGTCGCGGTCGGCGATGGCCAGTGCGGCGTCGATCACGTCGCCTTCGCTCAGTGCCCGCGGTCGACCCGGTCGTCGACGCTGAGCCTCCCCGTCGTCGGCGGCGGTGGTCGATCTCGGGGCACGGGTGGAGGTCATGGCCGGCTGGGGACGAGCGTCAACGGGAGCTGCTCCAGTCGGCGAACCATGAGGCTTCGGTGGTGGACGACCTCGGCGTCGGCATCGATGGAGAACGACGACGTGCGGGCGAGAAGTTGCTCGAAGGTCACACGTGCCTCCATGCGGGCCAGCGGGGCTCCGACGCAGAGGTGCGGACCCCATCCGAACCCGACGTGCTGGCGCGGACTCCCCCGTTCGACGTCGATCGTGGCGCCGCCGAGCGCGTCGGTGCGGTTGGCGGCCGGCCAGGACAGCACGAGTCGGGACCCGGCGGGAAGGTCGACTCCGCCGAGGGTGGTGTCGGTGGTGACACGTCGGTAGTGGCCGCGGAACGGTGGCTCGACTCGGCAGACCTCTTCCACGAAGGTCGGGATGAGCGACGGGTCGTCTCGGAGCCGACCTTGGAGGTCCGGGTCCTCGGCGAGCGCCCGGACACCAGCGCCGAGCAGGCTCGTGGTGGACTCCCCGCCCGCAGCGAGCAGTATGGCGATCATGGCGAGCGCCTCGAGCTCGTCGATGTCACCCGCCGAGACCGCCCGGGCCAGCACCGCCGAGATCGAACCATCCTCCTCGGTCGGGTCCTCGCCCGCTGCGGCGAACGCGGCGATGGCGGGGCCGAGCTCGACGAGCGTCGCCTGCAACGCCGGGATCTGCTCGGCGGTGCAGAACCCCCCGATCAGCTCGACCGATGCGTAGCCCTGCGCCTTGAGCACCGGCGAGTCCTCGTCCGCGACGCCGAGCAGACGGGTGACCATGAGCATCGGCAGCGGTTCCGCGATCGCCCCCATCCACTCGACCCGACCTGCAGCCAACGCCGGCGTCAGCGCGTCGTCGATGAGCGCCCGGTACTCGTCCTCACGCTTGGCGACCGCGCCGACCGACAGCAGGGGGCTCAACAGACGCCGGTGACGTGGATGATCCGGCGGATCCGCGGTGGCCAACACACCGACGGCGTCCTCGTCGTGGCCGGGTTCTCCGAGCGGGGGCCGCAATCCCGCGCGACCGTCCGCGTCGAGGAACAAGAACTCATTGGTCCGGCTCGAGAACCGCTCCGGGTCCCCGACGACCTCCTTGATCAGATCCAGGCTCGACACCAGGTACGCCTCGGTCCCGGGTATCCGATGCACCGGATCGTGGTCGCGTAGATCGGCGAGGTAGGCGTGCGGGCACTCCAGCACCGACGGTTCGAACAGTGCATCGACTTGCCTCGCCATCCCCGTCCCCCTTCCCCGGGTCGCTTTCCCGGGACTGTTTCCGTGCAGTATACGAATACTGCGGAGCAGCGGCGGGTGCCGGCGTCGTGTCGGTCATGGAAGGACGGGTCCCAGCGCCCCCGACGCGTCAAGGAGCCCTTCGGGGCCCAGCGCAACGGCAATGACGGCAACGGACCCAGGGATGTCGTGCGCACGAGCTAGCAGCGGGGACGGTCACAGATGCCGGTCCGGTGCGGCATCGCCCGAGCTCGGGCTCGAGGGCCGGATGGTCCCCACCGTGGCAGAGCTGGAATACACCCGAGGATTCCGTGTCGGAGGGGCGCACCCGCTCAGACCCACACCACCCACTGGCGGATCTGCACCTGCCCCGTGGCGGTTCGTGTCGGAGGGGCGAGGCCGACACCAAGTACATGCGACCCATGGGACGGGTGGATCGACGTCGCGTGAGCATCCGAACCGTGGCCACGAACGGTTCGCCGTAGGCCTGATTCGTCGCCCCGGTCCCCCGAGTGACATTGCGAACATCAACCGCCGCTAGGCGAGGCATTCCGGCGCTTCGGAGTTGCGTCCGTTCTGGTGCGTCGTCGAGGGCATCATCGGCAGGGCCCACGGCCCAGACATACCCCTCGATCGTCAGGGCGCCTACGAATCTGGGCTGGGCCGCCGCAGTCGACCAACCTGACAGGTCGCCCGTCACACCGCCTGGCGTGGACGGGCCGACAGGGTCCGTGGACCCTCGGCCGGCTCGATGGACACCTTTGGTCCAACAGCCCACCGACGGGGGCTACGCCCTCGCCGAGCTGCTCAAGGGCCGCCGGATTTGGCGAGCATCTGCAATCACTTGCTCTCTCTGGGCTGGCGTGCCACCAAAGGTCGTTGCTCACTCAATTTGGCTCACCCACGGCCCCTCCAAGGTAATCAGCGATGCTCGGCTGAACGACGGACGAGAGGCATCGGATATGCGCCCACAGCTGCATGCGCGTTCGACCTCCCCGAGCAACAAAGAGGCGTACCCCGTCATCGAGAGTCCCATCGGAGGTCGCACGACCACAGATGCAGCATTGGCCAGGTTCTCCGTCCGCGTACAGCTCGTCAGTCATCAGATCTGGTACCAAGCGCCGGACTCAATATGACCGCGCACGTAGCTCGCGGGCGACGTCCCCGTCACTGCCGCCGCAGAGCGTCGGCCGCCCGTGTCGTAGCTGTAGTCGACCATGCGAGTTTCGCTGCCGAGGACGTCGGTGCGGGTGTCAAGTTGTCCGTCGAGCTCCCAGACCAGCGTGGAAGTCCGCCCCGACGGATCCGACTTCGTCTCGAG
>JAEXGP010000131.1 GCA_023450775.1 Actinomycetes bacterium
GCCGAGCACCTCGGCAGCAGGTGCCTCGTGAGCGGCAGCGTGATCGTCGTCGGCGCCGGCCTGGCGGGGCTGTCGGCCGCACGGGTGCTCGTGGACGCCGGTGCGGACGTGACCGTGGTCGAGGCCCGGGACCGCGTCGGCGGGCGCACGGAGCGCGGCCACACGGCCGACGGCACGCCGATCGAGCTGGGTGGCCAGTGGCTCGGCCCCACCCAGAACCGCATGTACGAGCTCGTCGACGAGCTCGGGCTCGAGACGTTCCCCACGTACAACACCGGCGAGCTGCTCATGCAGCTGGCCGGCAAGCAGACCCGGCTCGCCTCGCATCGGGGCGCCACTCCCAAGCTCAACCCGTTCACGCTCGCCGATCTGGCCCAGGGCCTGGCCCGCTTCGACCGGATGGCCGGCCGCGTGGACCTGGAGCGTCCTTGGGAGGGACCCAAGGCGCAGCAGCTGGACGGTCAGACCTTCGAGACCTGGATCCGGCGCAACCTCCGGACGCCGATCGGGCGCGAGTACTTCCGCGTGGCCACCGAGGCCGTGTTCTCCATCCAGTCGAGCGACCTCTCCGCGCTGCACGCCGCGTTCTACGCCCGCTCCGGTTCCGGCCTGGAGACGCTGCTGTCCACCGACCGGGGCGCGCAGCAGGACCGCGTGGTGGGCGGGACGTGGCGGATCAGCGAGCGCATGGCCGAGCAGCTGGGCGACCGCGTGCGACTGGGGGCGCCGGTGCGCCGGATCGAGCACGGCACCGGGCCCGGCGGCACCGGCGTGACCGTGCGCACGACCGCGGCCGACGGCACCGACGGCGAGGTCTTCACCGCCGACCGGGTGATCGTGACGCTGCCGCCCACGCTCGCCGGACGCATCGACTACGCACCGGCGCTGCCGAGCTGGCGCGACCAGCTCACCCAGCGCCTGCCGGCCGGCAGCGTGATCAAGGTCTACGCCGTCTACGACGAGCCGTTCTGGCGCGAGGACGGGTTGAACGGGCAGGCGGCGTCGGACGAGGGGCCGGTCAAGGTCACGTTCGACAACACGCCGCCCGAGGGCACGCCCGGCATCCTCGTCGGGTTCATGGAGGGCAACGACGGGCGGGCCTACGCGCAGCGCACCGTCGAGGAGCGACGGGACGCCGTCGTCGCCTGCTACGCCCGCTACTTCGGGACCAGGGCCCTGCACCCGATCGAGTACATCGAGCGGGACTGGATGGCCGAGCCCTACAGCCGCGGCTGCTACGGCGCCCACTTCACGCCCGGCGCGTGGACCGCGTTCGGCCACGCGCTGCGCACCCCGGTGGGCCCGATCCACTGGGCCGGCGCCGAGTGCGCCCCGGTGTGGAACGGCTACATGGAGGGCGCGGTCCGCTCCGGCGAGTCGACCGCCCGCGAGGTGGCCGCCCTCCTCTGACCGGGGGCCCAGCACGGACGGCGTGTCCGTCAGACGAGCTCGGCGATCGCCTCGCCGCCGCCGCGGCGGTGCAGCCCCAGACCCAGCAGGAAGAGCCCGAGCATGGTGGCGGCGACGCAGCTGAACAGCACGGTGGCGCCCGCGGCCTCGTAGACGATCGGCCCCAGCAGCGCAGCGGTGCCCGCGCCCACCTGGTTGACCGCGTGGGCCAGACCCTGGCCGGCCGCCACCTCCTCGGGGCGGCAGGCCCGCAGCATGGCCGTCTGCACGGCCGGCGTGGCCACCGACTGCGGCAGCGCCTCGAGCAGCCCGACGGCCGTGATCAGGATCGGGGCGGACAGCAGCCCGTAGGCGATGGTCGTGGGGATGATCAGGCAGATGCCGAACGCCGTCGCCCGCACCGGCCCGATCCGGTCCGCGATCCGCCCGCCGGTCGGGGCGAGCAGCACGATGGGCAGGGAGTACAGCGACAGGCCGATGCCGATGAACAGCGTCGACGCGCCCTGGTCGGTCAGGTAGCGCGACCAGAGGGCGTCGTAGATGCCGACGGGCAGGAAGATCGTGAGCGACAGCAGGGCCGCCCCGGCCACCGAGCCCCGCCGCAGCATGCGGAACGACCGCAGCGGCGACGCCCGCTCGGTGTCGACCGGGACCGGCGGCAGGCGGACGGTGGCCACCCACACCGCGAGCGCCACCTGCACCAGGCCGATCAGCACGAGCGGCGCCCACAGGCCGACGGCCTCGCCGAGCGCGGAGCCGATCACCGGTCCGGCCAGGAAGCCGCCGAGCTCGGCGCTCGTCAGGCGCCCCAGCCGCTGGCCGGCCTGGGCGGGCTCCCCCGCCGTGACGATCTTGCGCGCCGCCGGCAGGAAGACGCCGTAGCCGAGCCCCTCGAGCAGGCGGGCCCCGGTGAACTGCCACAGCTCGGTCCCAGCCGCGAACCACAGAAGTCCGGCGGCCGACAGCGCGATGCCGCCGACCATGAGCAGCCGCGCGTGGCCGCGGTCGGCCAGCCCCGCGAGGAACAGGCCCGACACCAGCGCGGCGACGAACGTGGCCGCGCTGAGGATGCCCAGACCCTCGGCCGAGAACCCGTAGCGGTCCTGGAACTCGGCGAGCAGAGGGAAGATCACCCCCACGCCGGCGCCGAGCGAGGACGCACCCACCAGCACCGGTGCGAGCGGCACCGACGGCGCCGACACGTCACCGGGCGCGCGCGGGGACGGCGTCGGCGTGGTCATGGCGCCCATCGTGCCAGCCGACGTGCGCGACGACGGACACGGTTTCCCGTGCTGGTCGCTCCGGTCGTCATGGCGACGCGAACGACAGCCGGAACCGCGGACGCGGCAGGCTGTGGCGGATGAGCGTGCGCGTCCCACCCGAGTGGGAGCCCCACGAGAGGACGATCATCTGCTGGCCGGCACGCGACGACCTGTGGGGCGACCTGCGGGACCGCGCCGTCGACGACTACGCCGCGGTCGTCGCCGCGGTCGCCGAGTTCGAGCCGGTCACGGTCGTCGCCGACCCCCGGTACGGCGACGAGGCCACCGCCCGCTGCGCCGCCGCGGTCACCGGGTCCCATCCCGTCGAGGTGGTCGAGGTGCCGATCGACGACTCGTGGTCCCGGGACTCGGGACCGATCCACGGGTTCGACGACCAAGGGCGCCGAGTGGTCTCGGGAGTCACGTTCAACGGCTGGGGCCGCAGGTTCGAGCCGTTCGACCGGGACGCGCTGCTGGCCCGTCGGTGGGCCGAGCGGTCGGGTGACCCGGTGGTCGAGATCCGGGCCACGGCCGAGGGAGGCGAGGCCGTCCCGTTCGTGCTCGAGGGCGGGTCCGTGACCGTGGACGGGTCGGGCACGGTCGTGACCACCGAGCAGTGCCTGCTGCACCCCAACCGCAACCCGCTGGTCAACCGCGCCGGCATCGAGGCCGCGCTGGGCGACTCGCTCGGCGCCACCGCCGTCGTCTGGATGCCGTACGGGCTGGTGCTGGACCACGACACCGACGGCCACGTGGACAACGTCGCGGCGTTCATCCGCTCGGGCGTGGTGCTGGCCCAGACGTGCGACGACCCGACGGAGCCCGACCACGACCGCCTCTCGATCGACGTGCGATGTCTGCGGGGTGCGACCGACGCCCGGGGCGAGCCGCTGCAGGTGGTCGAGGTGCCGGTGCTGCCGTTCGCGGAGATCGGCGGCGAGCGCGTGGTCGTCCCCTACCTCAACCTGTACCTGTGCAACGGCGGGGCGCTGGTGCCGGTCAGCGGCCACCCCGCCGACGACGAGATGCTGTCGCTCATCGCCGAGCAGCTGCCGGGCCGCCGGGTGGTCCCCGTCCCCGGGACCACGCTGGCGTTCGGCGGAGGCGGTCCGCACTGCATCACCCAGCAGGTCCCGCTGTCCGGAACGGGTCCGGGCGCCACCGCCGACGGCACGCGGTCGGCGCGCACGCCCGCCGGGAGCACGCTCGCCGACAGCGCTGTCACACCCGGGCGCGAAGGTGTCGGCGGATGAGGCTGATCACCGCCGACGGCGTGCCCGACTCGCCCGCCCGCACGCGCCCCGCGGAGCGGGCGCCGTGGCGCGTCGCCGCGGTCCAGCACCGGTGGCACCCCGACGCCCAACAGCACGCAGAGGCGCTGGCCGACGGCGTGGCCACCGCGGCGGACGCCGGGGCTCGACTGGTCTGCCTGCAGGAGCTCACCCTGTCGCCGTACTTCGCGGCCCTCGGCGACGGGCCCGACGGTCTGGAGCTCGACGGCCGGCCGGTGGTGCCCGAGGACCTGCGCACGGGCCCCACGAGGCGGCTCGCCGAGCGCCTGGCGGTCACGCACGGCACCCACGTGTCGGCGTCGCTGTGGGAGGCGGATCCGGCGGTCGCGCCCAGGGGGTGGAACACCCAGATCTGCGTGGCGCCCGACGGCTCGCTGGTGGCGGCCACCCGCAAGGTGCACATCCCGGTCACGGAGGGCTACCGCGAGGACCTGTACTTCCCGCAGGGCTCGTACGCCCCGGACCCGGCACCCGGGCGCCCGGGTGCGGACGAGCTGTTCCCGGTGGTCGACGTGGACGGCGCCGCGGTGGGGTTCCCCACCTGCTGGGACCAGTGGTTCCCCGAGCTGGCGCGGGCCTACTCGCTCAACGGGGCGGAGGTCCTCGTGTACCCCACCGCCATCGGCAGCGAGCCCGACCACCCCGACTTCGACACCCAGCCGCTGTGGCAGCAGGTGATCGTCGCCAACGGGATCGCCAACGGCACGGCCATGGTGGCGGTCAACCGGGTCGGCACCGAGCAGGTGGCGCCGGGCGCGCCGCGGATCACGTTCTACGGGTCGTCGTTCATCAGCGACCCCTACGGACGGGTGCTCGTGCAGGCCCCCAGGGACGAGCCGGCGGTCATCGTGGCCGACCTGGACCCCGACGCCCGCCGGGACTGGCTCGAGCTGTTCCCCTTCCTGACCACGCGGCGGCCCGATGCGTACGGGCTCCTGACGTCGGGTAGGTGGGGCGACGGCCAGGAGGCGGGCAGGACGGAGAGAGGGAGCTGATGACCGGGACCGACGTGAACGACGGCGGCGTGCGCGGCGCACCCCGGACCGCCCGCGGCGCCACCGGTGCCCCCAGAGGGGTGTGCCCCACCGACTTCTGCACGGTGCGCGGCCGCACGGAAGCGCTCGCCGCGCCCCTGTCCGCCGAGGACCAGGTCGTGCAGTCCATGCCCGACTGCAGCCCCACCAAGTGGCACCGGGCGCACACCACCTGGTTCTTCGAGGAGTTCGTGCTCGGTCCGCACGTGTCCGGCTACCAGGTCGTCGATCCCGACCACCGGTTCCTGTTCAACAGCTACTACGAGTCGGTCGGCGCCCGTCAGCCCCGGCCCCGTCGCGGCATGATCACGCGTCCCACGGTCGAGGAGGTCGGCGAGTACCGCCGCTCGGTCGACGAGTCCGTGCTCCGGCTGCTCGACCGCCTGGCCGACGAGCCCGACCCCGGCGCGTCGGCGCTGGTGGAGCTCGGCCTGCACCATGAGGAGCAGCACCAGGAGCTGCTCCTCATGGACGCCAAGCACCTGCTGTTCCAGAACCCGCTGCGCCCGGCGTACCGGCCCGACGCCCCGCCCGACCCGGTCGGCGTGGACCTCACCTCCGGCGCCGTGCCGGTGGTGCGCTCCGACGGGTGGATCGCGCACCCGGGCGGCCAGGTGGAGATCGGCGTGCCGACCGCCCCCGGTGGGCGGCACGGGTTCGCCTACGACAACGAGTCGCCGCGCCACACCGTGCACCTGGAGCCGTTCGCCCTGTCCGACCGCCTGGTCACCAACGGCGAGTGGCTCGCGTTCATGGACGACGGCGGCTACCGGCGGCCCGAGCTCTGGCTCAGCGACGGGTGGGCCGTCGTCGGCGACCAGGGCTGGGACGCACCGCTCTACTGGTTCGACCCCGCGGACGACGGCACGGCCGACGCCACGGTCTTCACGCTCGCCGGCCCGCAGGCCGTCCGGACGCAGGACCCGGTGGTGCACGTCAGCTACTACGAGGCCGACGCGTTCGCCCGGTGGGCCGGCGCCCGGCTGCCCACGGAGGCCGAGTGGGAGGTCGTCGCCCGCGAGCACGCGGTCGACACGTCGTCGCTCGACCTCGACCCGTCGCCACACCCGCGGGCGCCCGGCTCGCGGCCCGGCACCGTCACCGGGGCCGACCCGCTCCAGTTCTGCGGGGCCGTCTGGCAGTGGACGGCCAGCGCCTACCTCCCGTACCCCGGGTTCCGGACTGCGCCGGGGGCGGTCGGTGAGTACAACGGCAAGTTCATGGTCAACCAGCACGTGCTGCGCGGCGGCAGCTGCGCCACGCCGCCCGGCCACGACCGCCCCACGTACCGCAACTTCTTCCCCCCGGCGGCGCGCTGGCAGTTCGGCGGCCTGCGACTGGCGACCGATGCCTGAGCCCGACGCCACCGTCACCGACCTCCACGACATCGACCTCGACGGCCGCGTCGACGTGGCGGTCCACCTGGATCCGTCGGACTGGTCCACGCATCTGGCCGACGAGACCGCCCGGGGCCTGCAGGACCAACCGCCGTGGATCCCGCCCGTGTGGTTCTACGACGAGGTCGGCTCCAAGCTGTTCGACCACATCACGCGGCTGCCGGAGTACTACCCCACCGAGGCCGAGCGCTCGATCCTGCGCGACCGCGCCGCCGACATCGCCCGCCTCACGTCCTCGCCCACGCTCATCGAGCTGGGGTCCGGCACCTCCGACAAGACCATGCTGCTGCTCGACGCGCTCGCCGCCGCCGGCAGCCTGCGCACGGTCGCGCCGTTCGACGTGAGCGAGGAGGTGCTGCGCGCCGCGTCGCGCACGATCGCGGCCACGTTCCCCGGGATCGAGGTCAAGGCGGTCGTCGGCGACTTCCACCGTCACCTCGACCACGTGCCCACCGGCGACGGCGCCGTGCTGGCGTTCCTGGGGTCCACGATCGGCAACCTGGACCCCGACCAGCGACGCGCCTTCCTGGCGGGTGCCGCGGCCACCCTCGCGGACGACGACTGGTTCCTGCTCGGCACCGACCTGGTCAAGCCCGTGGACCGCCTGCTCGCCGCCTACGACGACGCGGCCGGCGTGACTGCGGCGTTCAACCTGAACGCCCTCGACGTCATGAACCGCGAGCTCGGCGCCGACTTCGACCGGTCACGCTTCCGCCACCGGGCCCACTGGGACGACGAGGGCGAGCGCATCGAGATGCACCTCGTCGCCGACGGCGACCAGTCGGTCACCCTGGGTCGGCTGGACGAGTTGGTGATCGACCTGCGCGACGGCGAGCACGTCCGCACCGAGATCAGCACCAAGTTCACGCCCGACGGCGTGGAGCGGGAGCTGACCGACGCGGGCCTGGAGGTCGTCGAGCGCTGGACCGACGACGACGGCGACTTCCTGCTGACCCTGGCCCGCCCCGCCTGACGGCGGGCCTGACGACCGGCCTGACGACCGGCCGACGACGGGCGGTTCAGCGGAGGGCGAGCGCGACGACCGCGAAGTGGCAGGTGCCCGCGGCCACGGTCATGGCGTGCCACACCTCGTGGTAGCCGAACACGTGCGGGATCGGGTCGGGCCAACGCTTGCCGAGCACGACGGCGCCCACGGTGTAGAGCAGGCCGCCCACGGCCAGCAGCACGAGCTGGAGCACGTCCAGGCTGGTGATCAGCGCCGGCACGGCCACGACCGCGGCCCAGCCGATGACGATGTAGAGCCACGACCCCGCACTGCCGGGGCCCTTGCCGAGCATGGTCATCTTGGTGATGACACCGCCGATCGCCGCGATCCACACGACGACCAGCAGCGGGATGCCCCACGCGGGTGGCAGCGCCAGCAGGCACAGCGGCGTGTAGGTGCCCGCGATCAGGACGAAGATCATCGAGTGGTCCGCCCGGCGGAACCACTTCACCGCCGTCTCGGTCCGGGCCAGGCGGTGATAGGAGGCGCTGACGGCGAACAGGCCGATCAGCGACGCGGCGTAGATCGTGACCGCCACCTTCGCGAGCGGCCCCGGCGCCATGAGGAAGAGCACGAGCGCCGCCGGTGTGGCCACCAGCGCGGCCACGAGGTGGACGCGGCCCCGCCACACCGGCCGAGGGCCGTAGGCGTCGAGCGAGTCCAACGTGTCCAGCAGGTTCACCGGGACAGTGGACCACGACCGGGGCCCGGATGGAAGGCGCGTTGGAGGATCCACCCAGCCGGACCTTCCCGCCACCTGCCACGGCATTCCCGGGACCGCGGCAGGACCCCTGCGGCACGGCCAGACCTCCAGCGCCTCAGCCGAACCGGGTTCGCGAGGTCCTTGACGGGACAGGGTTGCTCGACTCACATGCAGTCATGGCCGAGCTGTCGCTGTCCCAGACCGTCGATGACCTGTCCGCCCAGGGCTGGGAGGCCGAGTTCTCGGCGATCGACGGCGGGCTGCTGCTGTGCGGTCCCTGCGGTCACACGATCTCGCCGGCCGAGGTGAAGATCGACACGGTGAACCGCTTCGAGGGCGAGAGCGACCCCGACGACGAGGCGGCGGTGTTCGCCCTCACGTGCCACTGCGGGTGCAAGGGCGTGTACGTGGTGGCGTACGGACCGTCCATGTCGTCGGCGGACGCGGACGTGGTGGCGCAGCTGTCGCGACGAGCTCCGTCGCTGCCGGAGATCTGACCGCCGGAGATCTGACCGCCGGAGGTCCCGGGGGCGAACGACAGGGGGGATGATGGGGTTCACTCGGGAGGAGATCCAGGGGGCCTTCGACTGCTACGTGGCCGCCGCCCAGGAGGCGGGCCGCACCGGCGACTGGGCGCCGTGGGTCGACTGCTTCGTGCCCGACGTCCACTACGTCGAGCACCTCTACGGCGAGTTCCACGGTCGGGAAGCGGTCCTCGAGTGGATCACGGCGACCATGACCGTCTGGCCGTTCACCCAGATGCAGCTGTTCCCGTGGGACTGGTACACGATCGATGCCGAGCAGGGCTGGGTGGTCGGCCAGGTCGAGAACCGCTTCGTCGACCCCGGCGACGGGCGGATCTACGAGGGCGCCAACTGGACCCGCCTGGTGTACGCGGGTGACGGGCTGTTCGCCTCCGAGGAGGACGTCTACAACCCGGCCCACTTCGGACCGGTCGTGAAGGACTGGCTCGCCGCCTGGCGCCGGCACCATCCCGACCAACCGGACGGACCGGGGTGAGCAGCACGGCGATGTCCCGGCGGGGGCGGCCCCGCCTGACCGACGAGGAGCGGGCCGAACGGCGACGCGACCTCACCGTGGGTGCCATCGAGGCCGTCCGGGCCCACGGCGCCGACCAGTCGCTCGAGGAGCTCGCGGGGCGGCTCGGCGTGTCCAAGCCCGTCCTCTACGACACGTTCGGGAGCCGGGCCGGCCTGGCGGACGCCGTGGCCGTCGAGCTGGCCGACCGCATGCAGGCCGTCGTGCTCGACATGATCGGGCCGCCGCAGCCCGACGGCACCTTCGACGTGACCGTCGACCGCATCATCGAGGTCGTGGTCGAGGGCCTGGTCGGCCTGGTCGAGCGCGAGGACCAGCTGTACCTGTTCGTCGTGGTGGCCATGGGTGGGGAACGGCGCGGCCTGCTCGACAACGCGCTGGTCCAGGTGGTGCACGAGCGCATCCGGCCGGTGATCGAGGTGGCCTCGCCCACGTTGAGCGCGGACGAGCACACGGTGCTCACCGACGGCATCTACGGGTTGGTGCTGGCCACGCTCGAGTCGTGGCAGACGACCGGGGCGCCCAGCCGGGACGCCGTGGTCCTCATGCTGTCGACCGTCATCCGCGAGGGGTTGCACGCGGTGGCGGACCTGCCCCGATAGCGGCCTTCGCGCTCAGGCGCCGACGTGGATGGCGCCGTTGCGCATGACGGTCACCGGACCGTCCTCGCTGACGACGATCACCACCGCGTCGGGCTCGTCCACGCTGTAGCGACGCGCGGTGGTGTGGCGCATGCCCCCGAAGCCCTCGACCGCCGACTCCGTCTCGGGTTCGGGCAGCAGCCGGACGCCGAGCTCGCGCAGCGTGCCCTCCGCGTCGAACACGGCGGCGCCGTCGATCTGGGCCAGCACGTGCACCAGCGGCGCCAGGTCCGCGGCCCGGGTGACCTGCAGGGCGGGCGGCGTGGGCAGCCGGAGCTCGTAGTGGCTCGCCTCGGCCCAGCGACCCGCGACCTGCCGCTCACGCCGGTACAGGAGGATGGCGCCGATCCCCCGGGAGCCGAGGTCGTGCACGGCGATCTCGAGCAGCGTCTCCACGACCTCGAGCTGGGTCGGGTCCGAGCAGCTGGCGAAGGTCGCCACCCAGTCCCCCACCGGCGGCTGGTGCTGCCAGGCCAGGCCGTCCCAGCGCAGGACGCCGAAGTCGCCAGCGACACGGACCACCCCCGACGGGTGGCGTTGGACGATCGTGCCGCCGGTCGACTCGGCGAGCACCACCACGTCGCGCTCCGAGCCGGCGGGGCGGTCGAACACGACGAGCTCGTCGTCCTTGGCATCGGGACCGACGTGGTCGTCGACCCCGCGGATCACCCAGCTGGACAACCCGTCCGCGAACAGCCGGGCGCCGCCCAGACCGACGCGGGGGAACGGCCGGGCGGTGATCGTGAGCTCGGTGGACGTCTGCCAGTCGTCGCGGTCGCCGACCGGGGCCACGATCGCGCCGTAGGTCGGCACCCGCCGCTCGTGGATGCGGGGGCGCATGGCGTAGTCGAGCTCGGTGAGGATCGTCTCGATGAGCGACGGCGGCCCGGCGAACGCGAACCCCATGTCGTCGAGCTCCTGCACCAGGCGGTCGAGACGGCGACGGCGCAGGGCGTCCCCGCGCTGCAGCGGCGTGAGCCCGGACTGGGGCTGCTCGTGCACGGGCGAGGCGGGGTTCACCGGCCGGAAGGTACCGCGACCGGGCGGACCGGACCCGTGCACCGCCCAGCGGCCGGGAGCGGAAGGCCCGTGGCCGGAGATCCACCGCCGGCCCGGCCGTGCCGATCGGGGGACGTAGGATCCGGTCACGCGAACGAGGAGTGACGTTGACTGCAGGAGGAGCACCGGGGCCCCGTGGTGACACGGACGTGGCCGGCGTCCTGCTCGACATCGAGGGCGTGCTGCTCACGTCGTCGACCGCCTTCCCCGGCGCCGCCCGCACGGTCGAGGAGCTGCGTCGACGGGACCTGCCGGTCCGCTTCGTCACCAACACGACCTCCGCCACATCGGCCCGGATCGCGGCCACGCTCGTGCAGGCCGGCATCGAGGTGCGCGCCGGCGAGCTGTTCACCGCCGCCGCGGTCACGGCGGGCTACCTGCAGGAGCACCATCCCGACGCCCGATGCCTCGTCCTGAACGATGGCGCCAACGCGGACCTGGCCGGCGTCCGGATGGCCGACCCCGACGACACGACCGCGGACGTGGTGGTCGTGGGCGGCGGCGGGCCCAGCTTCGGCTGGAAGCAGATGAACGTGGCGCTCAACTGCCTGATGGGCGGGGCCGCGCTCGTGGCCATGCACGGCGCGCCCGTGTGGCGGACCGGCGAGGGCTACTGCCTGGACGGCGGCGCCTACGTCCGCATGCTCGAGGAGAGCGCCGGCGCGACCGCCGTGGTGGCTGGCAAGCCGGCCCCCCACATGTTCCTGGCGGCCGCGGCGTCGACCGGCGCGGATCCCTCGCAGCTCCTGATGGTGGGCGACGACCTGGCCAGCGACGTGCTCGCTGCCCAGGCCGTGGGCATGGTCGGCGTGCAGGTCCGGACGGGGAAGTTCCGCCAGCAGACGCTCGACCGGTCACCGCAGGCGCCCGACCACGTCATCGACTCGATCGCCGACCTGCTCGACCTCCTGCCCGACGCGTCCTGACCCCCCCCACCTCCGGCAGCGGAGGTGTCTTGCGGGACAGCGCTGCAGCGGGGGTCAGTCCGCGCAGCCGTCCTCGAGGATGATCGGCGGCAGGCCGGCGCTCGCCGAGCCGCACGGGTCCTGGCTCATCGCGTACCACTTGCCGTCCTTCGACTCGAGGACGGACTTCGTGCCGTCGTTGAGCGTGACCGCGGCGTAGCCGCCGGCGCACACGAACGTGGAGATCGTCTCGCCCTCCGCCGGGAACCCGCCGAGCAGCGCTGCGGCGGTGCAGGGGGCCTGGCCTCCCGCGGTCGTCGTGGTGGTGGCGGTCGTCGTGGTCGTCGTGGACGCGTCGCAGACCTTCTTGCCCTCGTCGGCCGCCTTCTTCAGCGCGGAGTCGGTCTCGGGTCCGAGCTCGCCGTCGACCGTCAGGCCGGACGCGGCCTGGAAGGCACGGATCGCCTCGTCGGTCTTGGGACCCATCACGCCGTCGACCGTGCCGGGGTGGCACCCGACGTCGGCCAGCTCCTGCTGGATCTTCTCGTCGAAGCGGACGGTCTGGCCCTCGACGGTCGTCGAGGTCTTCGACTCGGTGGTCGTGGTGCTGTCGCCGTCGTCATCGCTGCTGCAGGCGCTGAACGCCAGCGCGGCGACCGCCACCAGCGCGATCGCGGCCCACGTGCGGGTGGGGCGGGGAACGGTTCGGGTCATCTCGACATCTCCTGATCAGGCCGGTTCGCTGCCACCAGCTCGCGGTCCCGACCGTCCGGGACCCTGACATCCTCCCCGACCGGGGACGGGGTGTGGTGCTTCTCCTGCCGCTCCCTCCCTGTCGCTCCGAGCATCTCCGACGCCCCCGGACGTTCCGACGCGTAGGGTCGGAACCGCGCCACGAGCCGACCGAGGGAGCCTTCGATGCACGTCCACCAACCCTCTTCCCGCGAGATCGAGTCGTTGCTGGCCGATCGGGGCGACGCCCGGGTCACGATCTACCTGAGCACGTCGCCGGTCACGGACCGCACCGACGCCGAACGCATCGCCTACAAGGACGCGGCGGCGCGCGCCGTGGCGCAGGTCCGTGCGGCAGGCCTCGACAAGCGGCGGGTCGCCGGGTTCGAGGAGCTCCTCGGCGAGCTCGACGAGGACCCCACGTACTGGGACCACCAGGCCCGCACGCTGGCGGTGTTCACCGACGGCGAGGATCTCCGCTCCTTCCAGCTCGCCAACGAGCTCACGCCGGTGGTCAAGGTGTCGGACCGCTACCTCGTCAAGCCGCTGCTGCGATCGGTCACCTTCCCCCAGGCCTGCTTCGTGCTCGCGCTCGCGGAGGGCTCCGTCCGGCTGCTCGAGCTCGGCCCCGACTACGGACCCATCGAGGTGGACGTGCCCGACCTGCCGGCCAGCGCCGCCGAGGCCACCCACCACCACAAGATCACCGACCACGTGCAGAAGGGCTCGATGAGCGGCGACGACGGCAGCAAGGTGCGGCTCCGCCAGTACGCCCGGGCGGTCGACCGCGCCATCCGGCCGTTGGTGCGGGGCCAGGACCTGCCGCTGCTGCTCGCCGCGGCCGAGCCCACCGCCAGCGCCTTCCGCGGCGTGAACACGTCGCCGGAGCTGGAGGACCTGGGCCTGGAGGGGAGCCCCGAGCGGATCGACGACCTGGAGATCGCACGCGAGGCGCGTGAGGTGCTCGGTCGCGTCTACGAGGAGGACCTCCGGGAGCTCGCGGAGCTCTTCTCGCTGCGTCAAGGACAGGACCGCGTGCAGAACGACATCTCGGACCTCGCCCGCTCCTCGACCTACGGACAGATCGACACGCTCGTGGTCGACATCGACCAGATCGTCTGGGGCACCGTCGACGACGACGGTGCCGTGACCTTCTCGGAGGAAGGCGCCCCGGGCGCGTCCGACGTCGTCGACGAGATCGTCCGCCGGGTCCTGGCCACCGACGGCACCGTGCTCGCCCTGCGCGCCGAGGACGTCCCCGGCGGCGGCGCGGCCGCGGCGATCCTGCGCTACGCCTGACCTGCCGGGACCGGGCAGGGACTCCGGCCGGGACGCTCGCGTCAGTAGAGGTTCTCGGCGTAGTCCTGTGCCAGGCCCTCGGCGAGCGGCTCCTCCTGGATGAGCTGGCGGACCAACTCGGCCTCCTCGCCCGGGTCCTCGTTCAGGCGGACGCTCCGTCCACCAGGTCGGCGACGTCGAGCGAGCCGGCCACGGCGGCCGACCCCAGCAGCAGCGTCCGGTCGCCGTCCGATCGGCACACGCCGGGTCCGCCGCCGACCGCCCGGATCCGGGGCGACCCGTCGGCGCCGACGGCACCGACGACCATGACGGGCGAGCGGGTCAGCAGCTCGTCCGGTCCGTCAGGCCATGCGGGAGCGGCTGATGCGCCCGTGGGCGCCGTGGAGGCCGAACGCGATGAACAGGTCCGACAACCCGCGGGCCAATGCTGCGGCAGCGACCCAGATGACGAGCAGGAAGATCGCACGGCCGATGTAGGCGATCGCCCAGAACCCGATCAGCACCTCGATGACGCCGATCACGAGCCGCAGCCACCACAGCTCGTCGTCGTGGCGGGTCATGAACGCGACCACGATCTCGAAGATGCCCATGAACAGCAGGTACCAGGCCAGCACGGCGGCCAGGACGACGAACGTCTGCTTCGGCCAGGCCAGGGCCACGATCCCGGCGATGATGCTGATCACGCCGAACACGACGTGGACCCACTTCCACGACCGGACCATGGACGCCAGCACCAGCTCGAACACGCCTCCGACGATGAACGCGATCGCCGCCAGGATCGCCACCGTCCAGACGCTCGCGGCGTCGACGGTCAACACGACGAACGCCAGCACGAACCAGGCGATGCCGGTGATCAGGTAGACCCACCACGCACCGGTGATCGTCTGGGCGGCGTCCAGCAACGGGTCGTCCGCCAGCGGGTCGCCGACCAGCGGTCGTCCAGGGGCTCCGTCGTCGGCGGTGGGGTCGCTCACGACGCAGACGTTAGGTGTTTCGGTCCGGTGAAATCCGTGATGGCGGGTGGCGCCGGAGCCGCGCCGGTGCGCAGACTGTCGGCCATGTCCCGGGTCCTTCAACAGTCTGTTGACGCGTGGCGTCGCGGCCGGGGCCGCCGTGGAGGCCGCGTCTCGTGAGCACGGGCGACGTCGTCCTGCTCGTCCTGGCCGGCGCCGGCTGCGGGCTGGTCAACAGCATCGCCGGCGGCGGCTCGCTGATCCTGTTCCCAGCCCTGCTCGTGACCGGTCTCCCGGCCCTGACGGCGAACGTGACCAACTCGGTCGCCACGTGGCCGGGCTACCTGGGCGGCGTCGGCGCGTTCCGCAGCGAGATCGGCGAGCGCAAGCACCTGCTGCCGCCGCTGCTGGCGGCCACGCTGGCCGGCTCGATCACCGGCTGCGTGCTGCTGCTGGTCACGCCGTCGTCCGCGTTCGACGTGGTGGTGCCGGTCCTGGTGCTGATCGCCACCGTGATGACCGCACTGCAGCCCGTGGTCCGCACGCGGCTCAAGGACTCGGCCGGGGCCGATCACCGGCCGACCGTCTCGGCGATCGTCGGCGTGTTCCTGGCCACGATCTACGGGGGCTACTTCGGCGGCGCGCTCGGCGTGATCGTGCTCGGCGTGCTCGGCCTGACGATCAAGGACTCCATCCGGAACCTGAACGCCACCAAGTCCGTGATCTCGCTCCTGGACGCCACGGTGAGCGTGGTGATCTTCGGGCTGTTCGGTCCGGTCGACTGGACCGCGGTGCTGATCGCAGCCCCCACCTGCCTGATCGGCGGCTACATCGGCGGCTCGATCGCCCGTCGCATGAACGAGACCCTGCTGCGGGTGCTGGTGGTCACGCTCGGCGCCGTGGTCACGATCGCCCTGTTCCTCAAGCTCTGACGCGGCCTCGGAGGTCCGGCGCGGCTCGGACCCGGACGGGCCGCTCCAGGGTTCGGGCCGCTCCAGCGTCGAGGCCGGCCTCAGGACCCGAGGTCGACGGCGAGGTCGAGCAGCGCGAGGTCGCGGCCGGGTGCGCCGATCAGCGCGATGCCGAGCGGGAACCCCTCTGGCGCGACCGTCGCCCCCGGGACCACCACCACGGGTGCCCCGGCCAGGCCCGCGACCGACGTCAGCCGCAGCGTGTCGGCCCGCACCCGTTCGGACTCCTCGTCGTGGCGCGAGGGCTCGGGTGCGACGCCGGCCGCGGGCGGACCGAGGAGCACCGTGCCGTCGGCGGTGGCGGCCAGGACCGCGGTCCGGACGCGTTCGCGCACCGGCTGCGCGGCGACCACGTCGGCCGCCGTCACCTCGGACGCCACGTCGAAGCGGTACCGGGTGGCCGGGCCCAGGTCGGGGTCTGCCTCGGTGATCCACGCGCCGTGCTGGGCCCATGCCTCGGCGCCCTGGAGGGTGCGGAACGTGGCCAGGCACTCGTCCATGTCGACGCCGAGCTCGACCCGGTCCGGCACCGAGCCGAACCGGGCGGCCACGCCCGCCAGCAGCGCGTCGGCGACCTCCGGGTCGAGCACGTCCACGAGCTCGGCCGCCAGGGCCAACCGGGTCGTCGCCCCGCTCCCGGCCGCGACTGCATCGTCCCGCGCGGCGACCGCCGGCTCGCCGGTGGACAGGGCCACCTCGGCCGCGGTCCGCAGCACGGCGGCGGAGCGGCCCAGCAGGCCGATCGTGTCGAAGCTGGGCGCGAGCGGTGTGACGCCCGCGGCGCTCACCGCCCCGTGCGTGGGCCGCCAGCCCAGGATCCCGCAGTAGCTCGCCGGGACCCGGATGGAACCCCCGGTGTCGGTCCCGAGCGCCAGGTCCACCAGGCCGGCCGCCACCGCGGCCGCCGAGCCCGACGACGACCCGCCCGGCGTGCGACCCGGGGCCGCCACGTTGCGCGGCATCGGGAAGTGCACGTTGTCGCCGCCCAGCGAGTAGGCCAGCTCGTCGGTGACGGTCGTGCCCACGACCGAGGCGCCCGCACCCACCAGCGCCCGCACGACCGGTGCCGACTCGGCAGCGGGCGACCGCGAGGCGGCCAGGTCGGGGTTGCCGGCGCCCGTCACCCGTCCCGCGACGTCGATGACGTCCTTGACCGCGAGCGTGCATCCGGCGAGCGGGCCGGTGGCGGCCCCGACGGCCAGCAGCTCGGGCGCACCCACGAACGCGCCGACCGTGTCGACGGGCAGTGTGACGGCGCCGGGCGGCGACACCTCGGCGGACGCGCTCCGATCGGTCGACGGCGGTTCCACCGGACGATCCTGCCGCGTCACGCCAGGTCGGCGTTGCGGATCATGCAGTGCACGCCGACGACCAGGTTCACCGCCTGGGACACCTCGAAGTCCGCGCCCGCCGACAGGTAGGCCAGGGCGGTGGCCTCGTCCAGGCCGGTCACCTCGACCACGTAGGCCACGGCGCGGCGAACGCACTCCCGCATGGCGTCGTCCAGGGTGGTGCCGAGCCCGATGAGGATCGTGTGGGTGTCGGTCCGGCCCCAGGGCGCGTCGAGGAGGGCGGCCAGGCGACGTGGCTCCTCGCCCCGGAGCACGCTCACGCGCAACGTGGCGCGCAGCGGCGCCTCGAACGCCGTGAGCGCCACCTCGCCGTTGCCCTGGGCGTAGTGGGGGTCGCCGACGTACAGGCCGGCGCCCTCGGTGCGCACCGGCAGGAGCAGGCTGGAGCCCACGCCCAGGTGGCGGACGTCGATGTTGCCGCCGTGCGGGCCGGGCGGCGTGGACGACAGCGGGAGCGACTCGCCGGGCGGCGCCTCGCCGGGCGTCACGCCGACCAGGCCCAGGAACGGGGCGATGTCGAAGCCCACGGTCCGGCCGCCGGCGCCGGTCACGCTGCCGCGGCCGTCCTCGCCCACCCGGGCCAGTATCGAGACGACGGGCGGCACGGCGCCGTCGTCGCCGGCGAGCGGCATCTCGCCGGAGAGCACGCCGCGACCGTGGCGGTTGCTGATGATCCCGTAGTCGACCCGGCACCGGAGCTCGAGCGGCTCGACGACCAGCACGTCGCCGGGCCGGGCTGTGTCCACCCTCACCGGACCGAGCACCGCGTGCGGACCGTCGTGGGGCAGCTCCCGCGCCAGGGCCGTGCCCTTCAGCTCCCGCACGTCGTCGAGGACGCGGTCCCCGGGGATGCCTCGGTCGCCGAAGAAGGTCTCCGCATCGGCGCCCTGGTCCCCCAGGAGGCCCTCGTGGCTCACCGTGTCGAACGTGATCGTGGACCCGTCGGCGAGCGACGCGACGGGCTCGCTGTCGGGCGTGGGGAGCACGCCCCAGCGCAGGGTCTCGGGCGTGGCGGTCACGTAGCGATCGCCGTCGATCGGGCCGGTCCGGGTGTGCAGCACGCCGTCGGCGGGCGGGAGGTGAGGGGCAGCCATGTCGGCGCCCATCATCCGGATCGACCCCTCCACGATCAAGCCCGTAGCGAACTGTTCACACGATCGACTTCAACAAACTGTTGCGACGCCTCCGACCCGGAGGTATCTACGGATCCATGGAATCGCTGGACGTCCTCGTGGTCGGCGCGGGCATGGGTGGGTTGAGCACCGCCATCGCTCTGGGCCGGGACGGCCACCGCGTGCGCGTGATCGACCGGGTCCCCCGGATGCGCCCCGTCGGCGCCGGGATCTCGCTGTGGTCCAACGGCGTGAAGGTGCTCAACATGCTCGGTCTCGGCGAGCAGGTGGCCGCCATCGGCGGGACCATGGACCACGTGACCTACCGGGACCCGTCCGGCGAGGCGTACTGCGACTTCAGCCTCGAACCGCTGATCACCCGGGTCGGCCAGCGCCCCTACCCCGTCCGCCGGTCCGACCTGCAGGACCTGCTGTTCGCCGCCGTCGGCCCGGACCGCATCACGCTGGGAACCGAGTGCGTGGCGCTCGACCAGGACGCCGACCGGGTCACGGCCACGGTCCGGACCGAGGACGGCGCCACCTCCGAGGTCACCGCCGAGGTCGTCGTGGTCGCCGACGGCGCCCGCTCCGCGCTCCGCGAGCACGTGCTCGGCCACGACGTCGAGCGGTACTACGTCGGCTACCACAACTGGAACGGGATCGTGCCCAAGGGCATGGGCCGCGACGACGCCTGGACCGTCTACCTGGGCGAGGGCAAGCGCGTGTCGTCCATGCCGGTCCGTGACGGCCACTACTTCTTCTTCGACGTGCCGCTGCCCGATCCGGACGGCGTCCCGGGCTGGGACGGCGAGCCCGACGCCCGGGAGTTCCTGGAGTCGCAGTTCGGGCACTGGGACGGCCCGGTGCTCGACGTGATCGCGGAGCTCGACCCCCGGGCCACCAACCACGTGGTGATCCGCTCGAACGATCCCGTGACGAACTTCGCCCGCGGTCGGGTGGCGCTGCTCGGCGACGCCGTCCACGCCACCCCGCCCGACCTGGGCCAGGGCGGCTGCCAGGCCATGGAGGACGCGCTGGTGCTCGCCGGCTACCTCCGATCCACGAACCTGTCGGTGGCCGACGCCCTGCGCCGCTACTCCGACGAGCGCGTGCCGCGCACCGCGGAGGTGATGGAGCGCGCCACCAAGCGGGCCCGGATGACCCACGGTGAGGACCCCGAGGTCACCGAGGCCTGGTACCGGGAGATCCGCGGCGCGGACGGCTCCGACATCATCAACGGCATCTGCCGCACCATCGAGACGGGACCGTGCCGATGACGACCGCACCGACGACGGGTCCGGCGAAGCTCACGACCCACGTGCTCGACACGACCAACGGACGCCCCGCCGCCGGCGTGGCGATCGAGGTGGTCCGGGTCGGCGACGACGGGGTCCGGACGGCGGTGGCCCAGGTCCGCACCAACGACGACGGCCGCACCGACGAGCCGCTCGCGCAGGGCGACGACCTGGTGCCCGGTCGCTACGAGCTGACGTTCGGGATCGGCGAGCACTTCGCCGCCACCGGCGACGTGCCGGTCGGCGCCACGCCGTATCTGGACCTCGTGCCCGTCCACGTCCACCTGGGGCCCGACACCGGCTCGGTCCACGTGGCGCTCCTCGTCACCCCTTGGTCGTACACGACCTACCGCGGCTCATGAGCACCTGGTCCGTCGCCGAGGTGTCGCTCCTGGACCGAGGGGCGTTCCTGCTCGCGTTCGGCGAGGTGTACGAGGACTCGCCGCAGCTGGCCGATGCCGCGTTCGAGTCCGCGCCGTTCACCGACCTGGACGACCTGGTCCGCAGCTTCCACGACGCCGCCGAGGCGCTCGACGACGACGCACGCATGGCGCTGCTGCGGGCGCACCCCCAGCTCGGCTCCACCCGCCCCATGGCCGACGCGTCGGTCGAGGAGCAGCGCTCGGCGGGGCTCGACCGGCTGGAGGACGACGTCGCCCGCCGCCTCGCCGCCGGCAACGCCGACTACGCGTGGCGCCACGGGTTCCCGTTCATCGTCGCCGTGCGGGGCCGGTCCCAGGAGGAGATCGTGGCCGAGCTCGAGCGGCGACTCCCCCGCCCCACCGAGGAGGAGGCCGCCGAGGCGTTCGCCCAGGTCCAGGCGATCGCCGAGCTGCGCATCCGTCAGCTGGTGTCGCCATGAGCCGGCCGACCGACCACATCGTGCTGGACGGCGACCGGCTGCTCGACCGGATCGACCAGCTGTCCAGGATCGGCGCGGACGCCCGGGGCGGCATCACCCGCGAGGCGTGGGGCGACGCGGACGTCGAGGCGCGCGACCTGGTCGCCAGGTGGATGTCGACCGCCGACCTGCACCCCCGGGTGGACGCGGCGGCCAACCTCATCGGCCGCAGCCCGGGCCACGGCGACCGGTGGCTCGCCACCGGCAGCCACCTGGACACCGTGGTGCAGGCCGGACCGCTCGACGGGACCTACGGGGTGCTCGCCGCCCTCGAGGTGGCGTCGAGCCTCCACGACGCGGGCTACCACATGGACCACGGGCTGCTCGTGGCGGCGTTCGCGAACGAGGAGGGCGCCCGGGGCACGAGCGGCATGACCGGCAGCTACGCCTGCGTCGGCCACTCCGAGGAGGCACCGCCCGACGAGGTCGACGACGAGGGCGTGACCGTCGGCGAGCGGATCGCCGCGGCGGGCGGCGATCCCGACCGGCTGCGCGAGGCGCGCTGGGACGCGGACGAGATCGACGCCTTCGTGGAGCTGCACATCGAGCAGGGACCGGTCCTGCACACCAACGGCACCTCGATCGGCGTCGTCAGCGCGATCACCGGCCGCCAGGCGCTCGACCTGACGATCACGGGCGTGGCGAACCACGCCGGGACCACCCCCATGGACCTTCGCCACGACGCGCTCGCCGCCGCGGCCGACGTGGTGCTGGCCGTCGAGTCGCTGCCGGGTCCGGGGTCGGTCCGGGTGGCCACCTGCGGCCACCTGCTCGTGGGCCCCAACGTCCGCAACGTGGTCCCCGGCCGCGTCGAGCTGGGCATCGAGCTGCGCGACGAGGACCCCGAGACCCTCGCGGCGGGCACCCGTCGCCTGGTCGAGCTGATCGACGCGATCGCGGCCCGACGGGGCGTGGCCATGGATCGCCGGCTGGGGCAGATGGTCCCGCCGGTGACGAGCGACGCCCGCATCGTGGACGCCGCCCGCGCCGTGTGCGAGCGCGCCGGCACCACGTGGGAGCTCCTGCCGAGCGGCGCCGGCCACGACGCCCAGGTGATCGGCCGGATGCTGCCGATCGGCATGGTGTTCGTGCCGAGCATCGGCGGCATCAGCCACTCGCCGCGCGAGCGCACCGACGCCCACCACCTGGTCACCGGCGCCGAGGTGCTCCTCCGCACGCTCCTCGAGCTCGACGCCGTGCTCACCACCGCCGCGGTCGAGGGCGGCGTGCGATGACCGTGCCCTCTTCTCCACCGGGCGATGCCTCCGCGCCCGCCCGCTGGGGTCGGGATCCCGAAACGGACGGTCCGGGCGACCGCGACCTCGTCGGCTACGGCCCGACCCCGCCGCAGGTCCGCTGGCCCGGAGGGGCCAGGGTGGCGGTGTCGTTCGTGCTCAACGTCGAGGAGGGCGCGGAGTGCTCCGTCGAGTACGGGGACCCCGCATCCGAGACGTTCCTGTCGGAGATCATCGGCGCCCAGCCCTTCCCCGACCGCCACATGAGCATGGAGACGCTCTACGAGTACGGCAGCCGGGTGGGCATCTGGCGGATCCTCGACCTCTTCCGCGAGCGGGGCCTGCCGCTCACCGTGTTCGGGGTCGCCCGTGCACTGCAGGCCAACCCCGACGCGGTCGAGCGGATCCTCGCCGACGGGCACGAGATCGCGTCCCACGGCCTGCGCTGGATCAGCTACCAGGACGTCGACGTCGAGACCGAGCGCGCCCACCTGGCGGAGGCGGTCCGGATCATCACCGAGCTGACCGGAGCAGCGCCGCTCGGCTGGTACACGGGCCGGGACTCCCGGAACACCCGCCGGCTCGTCGTCGAGCACGGCGGGTTCCTCTACGACTCCGACTCCTACTCGGACGACCTCCCCTACTGGACGCGGGTGGAGGGCCGCGACCACCTGGTCGTGCCGTACACGCTCGACACCAACGACATGCGGTTCGTGGCCCCGCAGGGCTTCCACACCGGCGAGCAGTTCCTCACCTACTGCCGCGACGCGTTCGACCAGCTCTACGAGGAGGGGGCGACGACGCCGCGCATGATGTCGATCGGCCTCCACTGCCGCGTGATCGGCAGGCCCGCCCGCTTCGGCGCGCTGCGACGGCTCGTGGACCACATCACCTCGCACGACGACGTCTGGGTGTGCCGGCGCGTCGACATCGCCCGGCACTGGGTCGAGCACCATCCACCGGAGCCCGCATGAGCGCCACCGACGGGTTCGACCTCACCCCGTTCGAGCCGCCCGAGCGGCTCCTGATGGGCCCCGGCCCGATCGACGCCGACCCGCGCGTGCTCGCGGCCATGTCCCAGCCGCTCATCGGGCAGTTCGACCCGGCCATGACCGGCCTCATGAACCGGACCATGTCGCTCTACCGCGGCGTGTTCCGCACCGCGAACGAGGCGACGCTCCTGGTCGACGGGACCTCCCGGGCCGGCATCGAGGCGTGCCTGGTGTCGCTGCTGCGCCCGGGCGACCGGGTGCTGGTCCTCGTGATGGGTCGCTTCGGCCACCTGCTCACCGAGATCGCCGAGCGCTGCGGCGCGGACGTCCGCACGGTCGAGGTGCCGTGGGGTCAGGTCGTCCCGCCCGAGATGGTCGAGGCCGCGATCGAGCGGGAGCGGCCCGCACTCGTCGCCACCGTGCAGGGCGACACGTCCACGACCATGCTCCAGCCGCTCGCGGAGATCGGCGAGATCTGCCGGCGCCACGACGTGCTGCTCTACGCGGACGTCACCGCGTCGATCGGCGGCAACGCCTTCGAGATGGACGACTGGGGCGTGGACGTGGCGTCGGCCGGGCTGCAGAAGTGCCTGGCCGGGCCACCGGGCAGCGCGCCGGTGTCGCTGTCGGCCCCCGCCGTCGAGCGGGTGCGGTCGCGCCACAGCGTGGAGGCCGGGATCCGGGGCGCCGGGCTGGACGACGAGCTGCCGCCCGAGGACCGCATCCGGTCGAACTACCTCGACCTGGCGATGATCCTGGACTACTGGGGTCCGCTGCGGCTGAACCACCACACCGAGGCCACGTCCATGCTCTACGCGGCGTTCGAGTGCGCCCGGATCCTGCTCGAGGAGGGCGTCGACGCGGCCGTCGAGCGCCACCGGATCCACGGCGACGCCATGGTCGCCGGGCTCCGCGGGCTCGGCCTGGCGACCTACGGCGACGACGAGCACCGGATGCAGAACGTCGTGGGCGTGCACATCCCCGACGGCGTGGACGGCGACGCGGTCCGGGCCGACCTGCTGGCGACGCACGGGATCGAGATCGGCACGTCGTTCGGTCCGCTCCACGGCCGGATCTGGCGGATCGGAACGATGGGTCGCAACGCCCGGCAGGACGCGGTGCTCCGCACGCTCGAGGGGCTGGAGGCCGTGCTGCGCTCCCACGGCGTCGCCGTGCCCTCCGGAGGCGGGACCGCCGCGGCCCTCGCCGGCAACTGACCGGGACCGTCGGCTGACCGGCAGTCGGTCGGCTGGTCGCGCCGTCCCACCGGGAACGGGGGATGCGCCGATACCCTCCTCGCCATGATCTGGGCTCGACGCACTGCAGGCGCGCTCCTGGCACTCGGCATGTTCGCCGGCGCCGTCGGATGCACCGAGGACACGTCGGAGGGGAGCTCGGGCGCCGCCGGCGACGGGCCGGCCACCACCGCCCCCGACACGGGAGAGGCGGCGCTGCCCACGTCCGACCTGGACGAGGCGATGGCGCTGCTCGTGCAGCGCTCCGACGGGCCGATCGCCGCGATCAGCGTGATCGACATCGACGGCGAGACGACCGTCCACACCGCGGGCCGGGCGACCGCCGGCAAGGAGGGCGCACCGTCCGCTGACGACCACGTCCGCGCCGCCAGCCTCGCCAAGGCCATGACCGGCGCGGTGGCCTTCACGCTCGTCGACCGTGGCGAGCTGTCGCTCGACGACACCGTGGGCGAGCGGGTGCCCGACGCGCCGGCCACGTGGCACGACGTGACGCTGCGGCAGCTGCTCACGCACACCAGCGGCCTGCCGGACTACCCCGCCGTGGAGGCGGTCGGCGCGGCGCTCGAGGCGTCGCCCCAGGCGGCCCCCGAGCCGATCGAGATCCTGCGGCTCACCGGCGACGGCCTGCAGTTCGAACCCGGCGAGCAGTACGTGTACACGAACACGAACCCGATCGTGACGGCGCTCATGATCGAGCAGGCCACCGGCAAGAGCTACGAGGACAACCTCTCGGAGCTCGTGCTGGAGCCGCTGGGCATGGAGGACACGTTCATCCCCGCGCCCGACGACCCGACGGTCGCGGCGCCCCGGATCTCGGGCTACCAGCCGCTGCTCGACGGATCGGTCGAGGACATCACCGACGAGATCGCCTGGGGCGGCTGGGCCTGGTCGTCGGGCGGCATCGTCACCACTCCCGGCGACCTGTCCCGGTTCATCCGCGGCTACGTCGGCGGCGAGCTCTTCGGACCCGAGGTGCTGGCCGAGCAGCGCCGCTACACGTTCCCCGGCAACTCGCATCCGACCGGTCCCGGCGAGAACGGCGCCGGACCGGCCCAGTTCCGCTACGACACCCGCTGCGGCACCGTCTACGGCCACACCGGCTCGATCATGGGCTACACGCAGTTCATGGCCGCCACGGCCGACGGCTCCCGGTCGGTGACGGTCACGATCTCGAGCCAGGTGACCGACGAGCTGGTGCCCACCCTCCGGGCGGTCGAGGAGCTCGCCGTCTGCGAGGCACTCGACGGCTGAGCCGGCTGCCCGCGCCGCCCGGCGGGCCGGCCCGGTCGGACCGACCCGGTCC